>JAAYSR010000205.1 GCA_012518325.1 Bacillota bacterium | reverse complement strand
TAAGGGCCTGCATAAACTCGGGCACAACTGCTGCTGCGGAAAAATACTCATGCCAGGACACCCAGGGGAACTCCTGCTCCTTTCGGACAAGGAGTTCCCCCAGTTCATGGCTGACATAATCAACCTGTTTGTAGTAGCTGTGTAAAGTGTCGGAATCCATTTCACCCTGGGCATAAGCATAGGTCTGTTCATAGACATGGCCCAAAAGGCGGGACATGCGTTCCAGCTGAATCTCCCCCAAAGGCAGTTCGCCCAAGTTGCTCTGGGCTGCGTAGATTAGGCGGCGCAAATTAGCGGCAATAAGGTCTTTCTGTTTATTGCTGACCGCCAGGCGCGCCCTGCCCAGTTCAGCTGCTATTTCCCCCAAGTGCGTGCCGAACTCGCCCAGGGCGCGGCGATAACTTACCTCCACCTGCCTTTGGTACAGCCGATGCAGATAGTATTGCCCGCCAACAAACCCCACACCTAGCAGAACCGCTGCGAAAAGTATAGCTGTAATTTTGCGTTTCCACCCCTTGGGCATGCCTTCAATCCCCTAACTAACTGGCAAAAATGTGGTCTCCAATTCTCTTGATCACGGCGCGGCTGCGAATCCAGGCGCTGCTGGTTTTCGCGGGATTGTAAAAATACAGTGCCCCCCCTGAAGGGTCCAGCCCGTTTAACGCGCAGTGTGCGGCTTGAATCGCGCTTTCATCAGGGGGCTTGTTCACCTCGCCGTTAGCGACAACTGAAAAAGCCAGCGGTTCGTAAACAACACCGGGAATGGTGTTCGGAAATTCAGGGTGATTGACTCTGTTCAGGATTACAGCGGCTACCGCCACCTGACCGTCATAGGGTTCGCCCTGGGCCTCAGCCCTGACCACCCTCGCCAACAGGTCCAAGTCTGACTCTGTAAACTTTTGCCGCCACATCTCCAGTTTCTCTGGTTTTTCTTCCTGAGTACCGGGGGAAGGTGGAGGCTCCCTGTACCACCAAAGCAGTCCGGCGACTATAATCACAGCCGCCAAACTTAGCGGCCAAAGTCGCTTAACAATTTTGCCCATGTTCTTTTCACCCCGTCTATACATACCAAAGGCAGGATAACCCCACCAGGTCCAGAACCAATAATAGATAGTACCATCTGCTGTAGCCTTAAGGAGGATTTGCATGCATCTGTCAAAATTTGCTGTGCGTCGGCCAATTGCTGTTACCGTATTTGTTATCATAACAATTATTTTTGGAGTTATTTCTCTGCAGAGGGTCGGTATTGATCTTCTGCCTAACCTGAGTTTTCCTTATGCGGTAGTAGTGACCGTCTACCCCGGCGCAGCAGCCCAAACGATCGAACAAGGAGTAACCATCCCCATCGAAAACAGTGTCTCGGGGATCAGCGGCTTGCGGAGGCAAGAATCTTACAGCATGGAGGACATTTCCGCAGTCATACTTCAATTTGACTGGGGTACAGACTTGAGCGACGCTATGGAGCAAATCAGAAACAACCTGTCGCAGGCGGCAATTGCCCTGCCTGACGGCGCCCAGACTCCAATCGTGTTCCAAGTGGATCCCAACGCCTTTCCCTTAATGCTCATCGGTGTAAGCTCCCAAGACATTTCTGCAGTTGAACTGTCTGCTAAGCTGACAAGGATTAAACCTCAGCTGGAGCAGCTGCCGGGCGTAGCGCAAGTGAGCCTGTTTGGCACCACAAACGAAGAAATCCAAGTGCTCTTTGATCCGGATCACCTAAATGAGCTCGGACTGACGCCGGTAATACTGCAGCAGCTGATCCAGTACCAAAATATTGTGGTGCCTGGCGGTGCGGTTACAGCCGATGGTGTCAGGTACACCACCAGGGCCGGCAGTCAAATCAACAGCGTGGAAGAGCTGGAAGACATCATTGTCGGTATGAAGCAGGGCAGCGGCCTTTTAGGCTTGGGAGGCCTATTGCCCTCTTTGACCTACTTAAGCGACATTGCAGAGGTGACCACCCATATCGAGCCCAGGGACGGCATCACCCGCCACAATGGACAAGACACAGTGCTGATCCAGGTTATGAAGCAAAGCGGTGCCAACACTGTACGGGTTGCTGAAGGGCTGAAAGAAGCTCTGGGGAAACTCGAAGCGGATCATCCAGACCTGAAGTTTACCGTGATCACTGATCAATCTGTGTTCATTAATCAGAGCATTGGTTCGCTGGGCTCAAGCGGCATTATAGGCGGTGTATTGGCCATTGCCGTTCTTTGGCTGTTCTTGCGGAACATCTCGAGTCTCCTAATCGTAGGTTTGTCTATCCCTGTGTCCATTATTGCCAGTTTTGTCTTGTTGTATTTTTCCAATCTATCCCTCAACCTCATGACCCTGGGCGGCATGGCCCTGGGAGTGGGTATGCTGGTGGATTCGTCCATCGTCGTCTTGGAGAATGTTTTCCGGCATCTCACCGAACAGCCAAACGCGAAACTGGCGGCCCAAAATGGTGCTGGAGAGATTTCAGGCGCATTGATTGCCTCCACTGCCACATCTATCGTAGTCTTTTTGCCAATCATCTTTTTGGACAGCTTTGCCGGGCAGCTGCTGAAAGAGTTTGGACTAAGCATTTCCTATGCCCTTATCGCCTCGCTTGTAGTGTCCCTGAGCGTACTGCCCATGTTGGCTTCCAAGTTTTTGCGAAAAAACGTTGTTGATACATCTAGGGCGGCTGATTCGAAGATGTCCAAGTTTAGGGCAAGATACGCCGGCCTCCTCGAGAAAGCGCTGGATAGAAAAGCCGTCATTTTTGCCTTGGTTGCAGTGCTCCTTGTGGCGGCAGCCGTAATCTACCCTCGCTTGGACCAAGAGTTCTTGCCCAGCTTTGATGAAGGTTTCATCGGCGTTCATGCGATGTTCCCCACAGGTATGCCCCTGGAGGAAATGCGGGAGCTGATTATGGCAATTGAACAGGATTTAATGGCCATTCCTGAAGTAGCTACCGTTGCTGTGCAATCAGGCGACCAGGGTGAACTCGATATTTTGGGCCTGCTTGCAGGGACCGGTCTGGAAAACGCCATGTTCTCCATAACTTTGGTTCCCCACAGCGAACGCCAGCGCAGCGGAAGAGAACTCACTGAAGAAGTCAAAGACGTTATGGCCAAACATGGCGCGATCAGATCCAGTGTCTCAGACTCATCGCTCTTTGGTTCTGCAGCCAGTACCCTGCTCTCTCCCAACCTGCACATTGATGTCCGCGGTGAAGAGATGGGAGTGTTGGCAGAAATTACAGGCCATTTAGTTGCTGAACTGAGCAAAGTTCCCGGTTTCCGAGAAGTTCAAGACTCTACAGACCATCCCACCCAGGATCTCTACCTGAAGGTGGACACTTCCCGCAGCATTTTGGGGGGCTTTACAGCCGGACAGGTCGGCCTCGGCATGCGCTATGCGACGGCAGGCCTCAAAGCGACAGAACTGCAGATCGGCAGCCGCGTCCTGCCCGTAGTGCTTCGGCCAAGCTCCTCCATTGATTCTGTGGAAGACTTGATGAGCACCAGAATTACTTCACCTGTTCAAATCGACGGTTTAGGCGGGGAGCCTATTCTGCTGAGCGAAGTGGTGACCCCGGAAATCCAGGAGATCATCTCGCTTAGACAAAGGCTCGATCGCTTGAATGTAATGAGAGTCATTGGGGTCCTCAGCAATGATCTGTCACTTACACAGGCAGTCAGGCATGCAGAGAGAATTATCGCAGAGATGGAAATCCCCCCAGGCTATCATGTGTCTATCGGCGGTCTGCAAACTATGATCACGGAATCCATCGACGATCTGCTCCTGGCCCTCTTCCTGGCAGTCGCTTTGGTATTTCTCGTGATGGCTGCCCAATTTGAGTCCTTTTTGCAGCCCTTTATCATCATGTTTACTATTCCGTTAGCGCTGATTGGCGCTTTGGCAGGATTGTGGCTGGTAAGTGGAAATGTAGGCATTATGTCCATCATCGGCATTATTGTCTTGGTGGGGGTTGTAGTTAATAATGCCATTGTCCTTGTGGATTACATCAACCTACGCAGACGTCACAACCCGGGCATTCCAGTAAGGGAAGCGGTTCTCCAGGCCTGTCAGGTGCGCCTGCGTCCGATTTTGATGACGACGATTACAACCGTCTTTGGCTTGCTGCCTGTAGTTTTGGCCCGGGGTGTAGGCGCCGAGTTCCAGCGTCCTCTGGCAGCCACGATTATGGGCGGGTTAATCACCTCCACCTTCTTAACACTGTTTGTTATCCCCACAGTGTACGAAGCTCTGGCCCGTTTCGAAAGGAAACCTCGAGCCGAAGCCGATGCAGCACAGTAAAATACCGGTGCTGACATGAAAAAGCGGTACCGCCTTTTTTGGCTGGTACCGCTTCTGTCTGTCCTTTGCTTATAAGTAATTATCCAGAACTTCCTGTAAACGTGGCTTCGGCTGCACTCCCACTAAAGTTTCCATGGGATTGCCGTCTTTAAAGAGCATAATGGTGGGAACGCTCATGATTCCGTACGTTCCTACCGATTCTGTCACCTCATCCACATTTACCTTCACGAATTTAATCTTATCGGCATACTCTGCCGCCAAGTCTTCCACCACAGGTGCCATTTGCCGGCAAGGCCCGCACCAAACCGCCCAAAACTCTACTAAAACCGGCCCCTCAGCCTCCAATACTTCGGCTTGAAAGTCCTCATCAGTTACGTCAATGAATCTGCTCAACACTATCGCCCCTTTGTTGCATATGGTCTAGTCCATTATAAACTATGGCCGAAAGCATTGTCAAAATGAACGTGGACGTTTTTATTTTCCGCTGCCGACTTACTTGCATGGAAGAATCCTCCGGGGCGAATACTAAAGCGAAGGAGGCGAGGCACAGATGAAGAGAAGAAATCTATTCATTATTTTAGCTCTCTTTGCAATCTTGGCAGGTGCAGCGGTTCTGGCCAGCCTTTATGTGCAGGCAGGACAGCAGATCACAGAATTTGTCAAAGAGAGGCCCCTGCCGGGGGCAGCGCTTTATGACCAGGATGGGAAAATTATTAAGCGGCTGGGAGCAGGAAATGTCTATGTTCCCCTGGACCAGACACCTAAGGCCCTGCAGGATGCAATTAAGTCAAGCACCAGCAATATCGCCATCAACCAAAGCCTGGCCAGCCGAATCTTGGAACCCCAAGGTCTCTGGACCAGACTTCAGGCGGCACTTCTTCCTTCTGTTCTCGAGAGACGTTACTCTGAGCGGGAACGTCTGGAAATGTACCTGAACCATGCCTATTTTGGCGAAGGAGCCTATGGCGTGGAAGCAGCCAGCCAAACCTACTTTGCCAAACCGGCAGCGGAGATCGATCTGGCCCAAAGTGCCCTCCTGGCGGCTTTAGCCCAAGAACCGGATGCTTCGCCCTTCAGCAATCAAGCCAGAGCCCGGGAGAAACGCAATGCTGTGTTAGTCCAAATGGCCCACGAAGGACATATAACAAGCGCTGAGCAGCGAGAAGCCCAAGAGGCTTCCATCGAATCCCAGCGCCGGGAGCCAGGTTACGCCCACCATTTCTCAGACTACCTCGGCACCATCCTCATTGATGAACTGGGCGAGGAGCGCGTGTTTCAAGGGGGCCTCAGGGTCACTACCACCCTGGATCGCGATCTGCAGAAACTGGCAGAAAATCTCTTTGCAGAGGCGGAGCTGGAAGGGGGATTGGTTGCCCTCAATC
>JAAYSR010000204.1 GCA_012518325.1 Bacillota bacterium | reverse complement strand
CCCTGCACCAGATCAAAGATTTGATCTGTAGTTACTCCACCTGCAAGGGCCTCCTCATTGATCCTTTGGATCAGGGGAGGGTCTGCTGCTGGGTCGGAAAAGGGAATCCCCAGTTCGATTAGGCTAGCGCCTGCTTCGGCCAGGGTCCGCACCAGCTCCTCTGTTGCCGCCAAGTCAGGATAGCCGCAAACCAGGTAAGGAATCACCGCTTTGCCCTGTGAAAACACTTGTTTAATGCTCATTCCACTAAATCCTCCCCTCGATAGCGGGCAATGGCTGCACAGTCCTTGTCGCCGCGCCCAGAAAGGTTAACCACCATGATTTCGTCCTTCTGCATGCGAGGTGCAAGCAGGCGGGCATAGGCCACCGCATGGGAACTTTCAATTGCTGGAATAATGCCCTCGGTAACTGACAGGTATTCAAAGGCCTCTACTGCCTGCTCATCGGTTACCGCTACATATTCTGCCCGTTTCGTCTCATATAGATAGGCATGTTCAGGTCCCACGCCGGGATAGTCCAAACCTGCGGCGATGGAGTAGACCGGGGCAATTTGTCCGAACTCGTCCTGGCAGAAGTAGGTTTTCATACCGTGGAAGATTCCGGGGCTCCCAGTTGTGATGGTGGCCGCTGTGTCAAAGCGATCCGTTCCTTTGCCTGCCCCTTCACAGCCGATCAGCCGCACCTGCGGTTCGGAAATGAAATGATAAAAGGCGCCGATGCAGTTCGAACCTCCGCCCACACAGGCCAAAACGGCATCCGGCAGCCTGCCCTCCGCCTCCAGAATCTGCTTCTTAGTCTCAGCTGAGATTACTGCCTGGAAGTCCCTTACCATAACCGGGAAGGGGTGGGGCCCTACCACTGAACCTATGACATAATGGGTGTCGCTGATCGTGCGCACCCATTCACCCAGGGCGTAATTGACCGCATCTTTAAGGGATGCAGTTCCAGATTCCACCGCGGTTACTTTCGCACCCAAGAGGCGCATACGGTAAACATTCAGGGCCTGTCTTTTCATATCCTCGGCACCCATGAAGATTTCACACTCCATGTCCATGAGTGCGGCTGCGGTAGCGGTGGCCACACCGTGCTGTCCCGCGCCGGTTTCTGCAATCAGCCGCCTTTTCCCCATGCCCCTGGCCAGCAGGGCCTGCCCCAGAACATTATTGATTTTGTGGGAGCCGGTGTGGTTCAAGTCTTCCCTCTTTAGGTAGATTTTTGCCCCGCCCAGGTCCCGCGTCATTTTCTCAGCATAGTACAGAGGCGATGGCCGTCCCGCGTAATTGTTCAGCAGATTCTGCAGGTCAGCTTGAAACTCCGGCTCATCCTTGAGCGTAAAATAGGCATCCTCAAGCTCGTGTACTGCTTCCATCAATATCTCGGGTATGTATTGTCCCCCATGCATTCCAAAACGTCCCTTTGACATGTTGTCCTCCTTCTTTCCTTGCTTAGTGATGATGACCAGGGTAAAGTGATGCTGCCATCCCCCCTCTTCCATGCCGGGGCGGGAATAAAAAATACCCACCCCTGACGATCGATGTCAAGGGCGGGTTCGGAGAACTCGCGGTGCCACCTTGATTCATGAGCAAAAGCTCATGCACTTAGCAGGATACCATCATATCCCCGGCAACTGACGTATGCCTACACGTTGCAGGCTACTGGGCACGCAAACATGCCTGCCGTTCACCGCACCCTCCGCGGGCCATTTGATGACCTGTTTTCAACCCGGCTCCCACCTTCCCCGGGATCTCTGTGTGAGCATAATCACCTTTACTTCCGCATCATCGGTTTTCGCAAAATATTTGATTGCAAATAGTATAGCACGCAAATTTATGGTTGTAAATAGTATTTTTACTGAAAAATGGAATGCCCGAACTGAGAAAACAGGAGGAGAATCCCAAAACGGCCCAATCTGTTGACACTGCAGAGCCAAATTGATACAATGTCACATATACAAAAAGGCTGTGAACAGGAGCAGTATGGTCCGTCGGATGCTTTTAGAGAGTTGCTGTTCGGTGCAAAGCAACACATCCTCAGCCAGAACTCGCCTGGGAGCTGCCTGCGTGAAGGTCTACTTAGCGCAGGCCGGTCATTCCGTTATCATGCTTGAGTGGTGATCTTGAGCGGGAACTTCCGTTCAAGCTCTCACAATTAGAGTGGTACCGCGAATCTTTCGTCTCTAAGTGCAGAGAAGAAGGATTTTTTTATATTTCGAACCTAGGAGGAAGTTAAATGGCCCGTTACAACCATCAAGAGGTAGAAAAGAAGTGGCAGAAGATTTGGGAAGAGAATGAGACCTTCAAGACGAGCTCAGACTACAGCAAGCCGAAGTTCTATGCCCTGGTTGAGTTTCCCTATCCTTCCGGGGAAGGGCTCCATGTAGGGCATCCCAGGCCCTACACCGCGCTGGATGTGGTGGCCCGCAAGCGGCGGATGGAAGGCTACAATGTCCTTTTCCCCATGGGCTGGGACGCCTTTGGCCTGCCTGCAGAAAACTACGCCATTCAGACCAAAATCCACCCGGCTATAGTCACCGAGCGCAATGTCAACCGCTTTAAGGAGCAGATGAAGAGCCTGGGTTTTTCCTTCGACTGGTCCAGGGAAGTAAACACCACTGATCCCAATTACTTTAAATGGACCCAGTGGATTTTCCTCAAGCTGTTCGAAAAGGGTTTAGCCTATAAAAAAGAGATGCCGATTAACTGGTGCCCCCGCTGCAAAATTGGCCTGGCCAATGAAGAAGTCGTGGACAATGGCTGTGAACGCTGCGGGCACCCGGTGGAAACCAGGGTTAAGAACCAGTGGATGCTGAAAATCACTGAATACGCGGAAAGGCTCATCGATGACCTGGAACAGGTGGATTACATCGAGCGGGTTAAAATCCAGCAGCGGAACTGGATCGGGCGTTCCGAAGGTGCAGACGTTACCTTCCAGATCAAAGATGCCGATCAAACTCTGACTGTCTTTACTACAAGGCCGGACACACTTTTTGGCGCCACCTACATGGTAATTTCGCCTGAACACCCCGTTTTGGAAGAGCTCCAGGAGCGCATCGAAAACCTGGAGGAAGTCAGGGCCTACCAGGAGGAAGCACGCAAAAAATCAGAGTTTGAGCGCGCAGAGCTGAATCAGGAGAAGACCGGCGTTCGGGTGGAAGGTCTGATGGCCATCAATCCCGTAAACGGTCAGGAGATCACAATTTGGGTTTCCGACTATGTGTTGATGAGCTATGGGACAGGGGCAATCATGGCGGTACCGGGCCATGATCAGCGCGACTGGGAATTTGCCGCCAAATTCGGCCTGCCCATCGTGGAAGTGGTGGCAGGAGGCGATGTGACCAAGGAAGCCTATACCCAGACCGAGACAGGCACCATGGTTAACTCCGGCTTCCTCAACGGCTTGGATGTGGCAAGTGCCAAGCAGAAGATCACTGCCTGGCTGGAAGAAAAGGGCCTCGGAGTCCCCAAAGTCAACTACAAGCTGCGGGACTGGGTGTTTTCCAGACAGCGCTACTGGGGCGAACCAATTCCTCTAGTTCACTGCGAAAAGTGCGGCTGGGTAGCGGTTCCCGAAGAGGAACTGCCGCTGCGCCTGCCTGACGTGGAAAATTATGAACCAACTGACACCGGCGAATCTCCCCTGGCCAAGATCAGGGACTGGGTAGAAACCGCCTGCCCGGCCTGCGGCGGCCCGGCAGAGCGCGAAACGGACACCATGCCCCAATGGGCAGGCTCATCCTGGTATTTCCTGCGCTATGTGGATCCACACAATGACGGGGCCCTGGCAGGCAAGGAACATCTGGACTACTGGATGCCGGTGGACTGGTACAACGGCGGCATGGAGCACACTACCCTCCACCTGCTTTACTCCAGGTTCTGGCATAAATTCCTGTACGATATCGGTGTGGTGGCCCAGCCTGAACCCTATCTTAAGCGCACCTCCCACGGCATGATCCTGGGCGAGAACAATGAAAAAATGTCCAAGTCCAGGGGCAATGTGGTCAACCCCGACGATGTTGTGGCGGAGTACGGTGCAGACACCATGCGCATGTATGAGATGTTCATCGGCGACTTCGAGAAGAGCGTGCCCTGGAGTACCGACGGCGTCAGGGGCTGCAAGAGGTTCCTGGACCGGGTTTGGAAGCTGAAGGACAGCGTGAAGCCAGGGGACAGCTACAGCAAAGAACTGGAAGCCAAGATGCATCAGACCATTAAGAAGGTAAGCCACGACTATGAGAGCCTGAAGTTCAACACAGCCATTGCAGCTTTGATGACCCTGCTCAACGACATCAATGAGGTTGGATCGATTAACCAGGCGGAAATGAAGACTTTCCTGATCCTCCTCAATCCAGTAGCTCCCCATATCACCGAGGAGCTGTGGGAAATCCTGGGCTTTGGCGGCATGCTCAACGAGCAGAGCTGGCCAACCTATGACGAAGAAAAGACAATCGCCAGGACCATCGCCATCGGCGTGCAGGTGAACGGCAAAGTTCGGGGCGATGTAACAGTCAACATCGATGATCCTCAGGAAGTAGCCAGGGAAAAGGTGATGGCCAACAGCAATATTCAAAGGGCCCTCGCCGGCAAGACCATCGTCAAAGAGATCTACGTCCCTGGCCGCATCTACAACATCGTTGTGAAATAAAAGAACTTTAACGTACGAAAGAACTAGGCCCGCAAGCCTAGTTCTTTTACGTTATTCGTCAATTTGTTCCATTTGATCGAGGGCCTGTCCCTAGGAGGCCTTGTGCAATGGCATCTTCGATCAGGCTCTCCACCAGTTCACCCAGCTCGGGGGAGCATTCACCCACAGGCGCCATACGTTTTCGCACCTGCGAACTGACTACATTGTGCCTGCGCCAGGTGCCTCCCTCGGTATGGTAGTTGTTGAGAAAGGGCTGCAGGCGGTCTAGACAGATGGCAAACTTGGCCTCCGGGCTTTTTCCTGCCTCGAACTCATCCCACAGGGCTCGCAGCTCGCCGCCCTGGTCAGGGGGCAAGAGCCCATACAAACGCTCAGCCGCCTTCAGTTCGCGTTCTTCTTTGTCCAAACCCGCTTCTGGATCGTAGCAGAAAGTGTCGCCGGCATCGATTTCCACCAGGTCATGGAGGAGAACCATCTTGATAACTTTCAGCAAATCAACGGGCTCTGCTGAGTATTCCTGCAAGAGAACCGCCATGACTGCCAAGTGCCAGGAATGTTCGACGTCGTTTTCCCGCCGGGAACCGTCCGCGACCAGGTTCTGGCGATAAATATGCTTCAGCTTGTCAATTTCCATAACAAAGTCTAACTGCTGCTTGAGGCGTTCCATTAGTAATACCACTCTTTCGGAATAGGTTCCCCATCTACGAACAGATCGGGGTTTCGCTCCAAGAACTCCATCGTTAACTCTACCATAGGGGCAACGTCGACCAATATGCTCCTAGCATCGCCGATTTTCCCTTGTACGGCAATTTCCTTATGCAGAAGAGGTTCTGTAAGTTTGCTGTAGTTTTCTGAGACATCCCCCAGCGGGAAATAATGGCGCCGCAGCGGCCGGTCTATAAGGCGCCCGTCCGGCGTCAGAATTTGCAGAGGCTGATGTTCCACCGTGAGCCTGGTGATGCCTGCCCATTCCTCCACCCCATGGATAATCGTGTTGCGGTTAAGTTCCACACCCAAAAACAGCACTTTGCCCTTGCGATCATAGAGTTTTCCATAGCAGCCCTCCCGGGGGCAGGGGGTGTCAAACACCTCTTCGCCCCGGGTAAACTCCTCGGCATCCTTCCCTAAGGCCGCCACAGAGTGAGTAGGGTGCCAGGAGCGAATCACCCCCGGGCGTTCCCTGAACATATTGGTCAAAAGCCCGACGCAAGAGGGCTCACGCAGAACGTCAAAGACATTGTAGCTGTCACTCATCTGCCTCCAGGTGTGGGTGGGGAGAACCAACAGGCCTGGTGCCAAGTACTCACTGAAAGCATCGAGGACGGTATCCGCCCCGCCCTCCACCTCGCCCACAGCCTTCATCGAAGAATGGACCAGCAGCGTATCGTCTGGCCTGATGCCCAGTCTCTTAATCTGTTCCTTCAGTTGATCCTTTGTATACATGCTTCACCTGCTAAAACTGACGAATATACTCTGAGTAGCCTGCAGGATCCTCCAGCTTGAACTCCAAATTCACCACGCCTTGATATTCCATTTCCTTAAGGGAGTGGATCACAGCCACATAATCGATCACACCTCTGCCCAAGGGCAAATGCTGGTCAATCACCCCGTCGTTGTCATGGAGGTGGACATGGAAGATTTCATCCTGCAGCCGATGCAGAAAGTCTTCAGGCTTATGCCCGCACACCGCTGCATGCCCTACATCCAGCGTAACACCGACATTGGTCCGGTTGATCTTTTTAACCAGCTCCGCCATATCCTCGGGACTGCGGTAGATCTCATGGGGATAAACCAAGTTTTCCAGGCAGAGCAGCAAATCAGGCGCCAAGTCGGCCAAATCCTTTACCGCCCGGATCAGGTATTCCTCCTGCCTGGCGAGTTTCTCCCCTTCATGCCTGGGCACTTGTTCCTCCCTGGACCACCTGCCCTCAGGCATCCCCAGAATCCCAGGAGTTGGATGGATAACCACAACGGAAGCCCCGATCCGGCTGGCAAACTCCATGCTTTCCCTGATCTCTTCAAAGGACGCCTGCCGCACCCTGGAATTCAAACTGCCCAAATTCACATCTCCGGCAGGGGCGTGCACTGCAACCATAGCCCCTAACTCCACCTTGATGCGCCTTAAATCTTCCAGGTACTGTTCCTGTACTTCCGGGGTTAAATACGATTGTCGATGAACAACTTCAAAGCCTGCCAACCCCGCCTTCATCGCCCGCTCAGCGTACCCATAGTCGTGCTGTCCAGGCCTGTACCAAGTCAAATATCTCAACACATCAACCCCTTTCAGGTTATGGTTTGATAATCACTCCGGCATCCATCTGACTTTGCACGATCTCATACATATTTGTGACTGAACCCACGCCAAGTTCAGATGTAAGCTGGAAGAAATCCAGGCAAGTCCCGCAGTTAAGAATCTCTACACCCTGCGCCTCAAGCTTCTGCAAATCAGGCAAGGTGTCGGAACCCTTAATAGACAGCTTGACTCCGGCATTGTAAAGCAGGACTTTGGCGGGCAGGGGATCCATTTCGGTGAGGGCGTAGACAAAGCTCTTCATCAATACCCGCCCCAGCTCCTCATCGCCCCTTCCCATTCTGTCTGAGGAGAGTACCACAACTGCATCGCCTGAGCGCCTTGCATCTGCCTGCTTCCGGGAGGTTTCTGCCTCGCCTGAGCTTTCATCGGCTGTAATGTGGATAATATGCTTGGCGTCGCTGACCGTCTCCAGCCTGTAAGCCAGACCCATCTGTTTGGCCATTTTCTCCAGGTTCTGCAGGGAGACGATGTTATCCACAATCACCTCAAGCTCGCCCCCGGACATTTCCCTAAGGGCCTTTTTCGTTTCCACAACAGGCAGGGGACAGGCTAAGCCTGTAGCATCAACTGTCCTTTTCATCGCACTATAATCTCCTTCCCGCCTCGATCTGCAACCTCGCCCACAATGCCGCAGGGGAGCCCCAGTTTTTCCAGTTCAGCAAGGACTTGTTCCCCAGCTTCCCTAGGCAGGCTGACTAAAAGCCCCCCGGACGTCTGGGGATCAAAGAGCACCTCTTCAATGCCAAAGGGAACCTGAGGTTCTATCTCCACAGAGTTCTCTAAGAAATTCCTGTTGCGCTGGGCTGCACCTGTGATCAAAAACTCCTCCGCATAGTGCAGTGCTTCCGGAATATGCGGAATCTGATCGCTGTAAATGACAGCTGTAGTCCCGCTTCCCAGCATCTCATGCAAGTGCCCCAGGAAGCCGAACCCCGTCACATCAGTGCAGGCATGCACGGGAAAACGGCGCACAACTTCCGCCGCATACTTGTTCAAGGTGGTCATGGACCGGATCGCTGCCTCCATGGCACTGGCCGAGGCTTCTCCCACCCGATCTGCGCTGCAGACAATTCCCACCCCCAGAGGCTTGGTCAAAATCAGCACATCTCCGGGCCGGCAGCCCACATTGGTATAGATCCTCTTCGGATCAACAATGCCCGTCACCGACAGCCCATATTTCACATCCACATCGTCAATGGAATGTCCTCCGGCCAAGACCGCGCCGGCCTCCATCACCTTCTCGCTGCCACCCTGCAGCACCCTGTCCAGAATATCAATATCCATCTTTTCCGGGAAACAGACAATATTGAGCGCGGTCTTCGGCACCGCCCCCATGGCATAGACATCGCTGAGGGCGTTCGCTGCAGCAATCTGGCCGAAAATGTACGGGTCATCTACCATGGGCGGGAAAAAATCCAAAGTCTGCACAATGGCCAGGTCATCAGTTAATTGATACACTGCGGCATCATCTGCGTGGTCAAAGCCTACCAGAAAGTTGGGATCCTCTACTCTGGGAAGTTTCGCCAATATATTCTCTAGGACCGCCGGTCCAAGTTTCGCGGTTCAGCCGCCGCCTTTGCAGAACAACATCTTTTCTGACATGCTCCCACCTCACTTCTACTCTAATTCTACCACATCTTTATAACCCAGGCGTAAGCGCTTCGCGTGCCCGAGGAGATCCTCCCTGTCCTGCGGCGTGATCAGCCAAACCAAGCCGCACTCGGCACTGATTTGGACAGGCATGGCAATCAGCCTCCCCGGCAGCCCCGCCTGCTTGCAGGCACGTTCCCAGGCCATGGCCTCGGTTGTAGTATGGAAGGTCACTACCACCCTGGATTCCCTCACAGAAAGCCACCCCAGTCCCTGTCCGTTAAGTCATGCAGAGCCTGCAATGCAAAATCCAGCTCTTCTTTGGTATTCATATGGGAAAAGCTAAAGCGCACTGCACCTGTATTCTCTGTCCCCAAGGCAATGTGCAGCAAAGGAGCGCAGTGCCCGCCAGGGCGCGTACAGATCCCGTATTCATCGGCCAAGACCTGGCTGACAAAACTCGACTCCAAACCCCCAATGTTCAGAGCCACAATCGGACAGCGGTTTGAGTCAGAAAAATCTCCGTATACTTGCACACCAGGCACTTCCCTGACCTTGTTGTAAAAATAGCTGGTCAGCTCTTCTTCCCGCCGCAGCTCGTCCAGTCCCTTGGCTTGCACATAGCGGACGCCGGCTAACAGGCCTGCAATCCCCGGTACATTAAGTGTACCGGATTCCAGCGCTTCCGGCATCTGGATTGGATGGGTCTTGGAAAAAGTCTGAATACCGCTGCCCCCGATCTTAAGGGGACGCAAAAACAGGCCCGGCCTGACATAGATGCCGCCAATCCCCTGGGGTCCGTAGAGGGCCTTGTGGCCTGTAAAACACAGAATATCAATGGCAGAAGATTTGAGATGATAAGGATAAAAGCCTGCTGTCTGTGCGGCATCAATAATTAGGATCAGCTGGTGCCGGCGGCAAAACTCCTCCACAGTCTCTATATCCGCCAGGTTGCCGGTGACATTCGAAGCATGAGTCAGGACAAAGACCTTTGTATTTGCCCGTACATAATCGTCCAAGCTGGAAAAGTCGACGACGCCTTGGCCGTCGGCCGGCAGGAAGGTTACTTCCACACCTTCCTCCTCCAGCCGGTAAAGCGGGCGCAGCACACTGTTATGCTCGGTCTCTGTGGTAATAACATGATCACCTGGATTCAGGCTTCCAAACAGAGCCAAGTTCAAACTTTCGGTGGCGTTGGCAGTAAAGGCAATGCGGCTCGGGTCTTCCGCTCCGAAGAAATCTGCCAGTTCGCACCTGGCCTCAAAAATGAGGCGGCTGGCAGCCAGACTGAGCTCATGGCTGCCCCTTCCGCTGTTGCCTGCATAAGACAGTGCCTGCATCATTGCTTCCGCCACTTCAGGCGGTTTGGGATAGGATGTTGCGGCCTGATCGAAATAGATCATAGGCAATTCCCCTTTTTCTTCAGTTCCGTCAAAGTAATGATTTCTATTCCGGACAGCCCGTTCCTGCCCGTTACCAAACCGCAACCATGCCGTCGACCCGGCTTTCTGTGCCGCCTACGTATGTTCCGTTTTCCAGACGCAGAATAATCTGACCCCGGCCGTAGCCTGAGTTCTCTTCAGTTACCGTGATCTCGTGGCCCAACTTTTCCAGTTCTTTGACGATGGATTCCGGCACAGTCTTCTCCAGTTGCACCTGCCGGCCTCTCATCCACTGGAATCGGGGTCCATCCAGCGCCCCTTGGGGATTGTGCCTAAAGTCTGCCAAGTTCATAACCAACTGCACATGCGCTTGGGGCTGCATAAAGCCGCCCATGACCCCGAAGGGCCCGAGGGGCAAGCCGTTTTTGGTCAAGAAGCCTGGGATAATCGTATGATAGGTCTTCTTGCCAGGGGCCAGGCAATTATGGTGCTTGGGATCAAAGGAGAAGTTGTGGCCGCGGTTGTGGAGGGCTATACCGGTACCCGGCACCACCAGGCCGGATCCAAAGCCCATATAATTGCTCTGAATCAGAGAAACCATATTGCCTTCGGCATCAGCTGCTGTCAAGTAGACTGTGCCTCCCTTGGTTTCCTCAGACCGCGGCGGCAAAAGTGCGCTGGATCCGATCAGCTTCCGCTTTTCATCAGCCCAGGCAGCTGAGAGGAGATCCTCCACGCTAACCTGCATATGCTTGGGATCAGTCACATAGCTTTGCGCATCGGCGAAGGCCAGTTTCAAAGCTTCAATCTGCCTGTGCCAGGTTAGGGGTGAATTCTTTTCCTCCGGTGCAAACTCAAAGCCCTTAAGAATATTCAGCGCCATTAAGGCAACGATCCCCTGCCCGTTAGGGGGAATCTCCCACACCTCCAGGCCTCGATACTCGGTGCCGATGGGCTCCACCCACTCTGGCTCATAGCCGGCTAAGTCCTGAGCCCGCAAAAATCCTCCATATTTGCGGGAAAATCCATCGATCCGCTCGGCAATTTCACCGCGGTAGAAAGCCTCGGCCATCGTCTCTGCAATCTGCTGCAATGTCTCGGCGTGACCTGCCAGACGCACAACCTCACCAGGTCTTGGAGCCCTGCCCTCCGGGGCAAAGGTTCTAAACCACTCACTGAACTCTTCGCCTTGGAGGCGCTCTTTATATATCTCGAAGGCGCGGTTCCACTGGCGGGCAAGTACCGTCGATACTGCATAGCCCTCTTCTGCATAAGCAACTGCCGGGGCAAAGACTTCAGTTAAAGGCAGACGCCCAAACCTCCTGGACAGAGCTGCCCAGCCGGCAGGGGCGCCAGGCACATTCACCGGCACAAAGCCATGCCTTGGAATCTCCTTATAACCTTGCTTAACCAAAGCCTCCAGAGAAATCCCCCGGGGAGCCGGACCGCTGGCATTAAGGCCGTAGAGGTTGCCCTCAAAGGCAACAATGGCAAAGGCGTCTCCGCCAATTCCGTTGGCGGTTGGCTCGCACACCGTGAGGCAGGCGGCAGCCGCCAGGGCAGCGTCAACGGCGTTTCCCCCTTTTTTGAGCATGTCCAGACCGGCCTGGGCCGCATAGGCATTGGATGTGGCCACCATACCGCGCCGGCCGTAGGCTGGGAAACGTTCTGACGGATACGAGTTTTCCAGACTGTGCAAGTTCAATTCCACATGATTTCCTCCTTTACGCTGTTTCAGTGCGGAGCTGAATCATATCTTCGTTGGTCTTCATAAAGCGCAAATACCACGTGCTGAGAATCAGGCCCTTAAGAATGCTGGAAATGCTGATCGCCCACCATACCCCGTCCAAGCCCAAAACGGTACCGGAAAGGACAAGTGCTGCCGGAATCCGCAAAAGGTTGAGGCTAATGCCCACGATGGAGGGCGGCGCAGTCCTGCCCAGGCCAATGAAGGCCCCTGCAGTGAGGAT
>JAAYSR010000203.1 GCA_012518325.1 Bacillota bacterium | reverse complement strand
ATCGAAGAGCAGCATCAAAAACTCCTCTTTCCAACTTAATGTCTATCCCTTAATGGTTGGGGCGTACATGAATACGGACAACACCTTATCCTTCACTCAGAATAAGCATGATGCGATCTACATCGGTGAAGAGAACGGTTACAACACCTGCGAAACGCCGACGGTAGAATGGCTGAACACAAGTGTGCCTTATGTACTGAATGGAGATACAGAGTTCAATGGAACTGGCGTTGCTCTGGGCGACGGTGCCATAATCATGGTCTGGAACGAAAAGGAGATTACGCTATCCGCTGGGGCTGGTTTCGTTAACTTCGATAAGGCGATCTTTACCTCTTACCGGGACAAAGCACGCGGCGGAGATGTAGGCGGAGGGGTTCTCCCACCGGAGGATGGTGATTGGGAAGGTATTTATGACTACAAAATCAATGACTACCGTTCAGATTCAAACATTTACTATGCTAAGTACAACTAAAACAGCTCACTGATACAGGAAACGGCTCCTACGCGGAGCCGTTTTACATTGCAGGTCCAAGCCTGAGATCTTTGCAGAGGCTTTGGATATCCAGGGAAGGCTTGACGCCGAGCTCGTCCTTTAGGACTTCAGTCAGCCTGGCGTACTGCCTCTGGGCGGCCAGGCGCTGGCCGCTCTTGGCGTAGGCCAGAATTAAGAGGGAATGGTAGGTCTCATTCAGTTCGTCCTTTCTGAGCAGGGAGACGAGCTCGCTGATGGCTTTCTCGTAATGGTTGGCTGCTAAGTAGCAGTTGATCAGCTGCAATTTGGTTTCACAGTAGCGCAGACGCAGAGATTCCCTGTCCTGGATGGCCCAGTCATAGTCCAGGTATTCCAGGTAGTCGCCGTGGTAGTTTTCTAGAGCCTCTTCCAGCAGTTTCATCTGCTCCGGGGAGTTTGGCTCCAGGCCCGCAGCTGCCTTGATCAGGGACTCAAACCTCTCCAGATCCGTTTCGACGGTGCCGTCCAGGCTGTAGGCATTGCTGCCGTGTTTGATCATGTCGGTGAAACCGTATTGCTTCAGCACTGACCGAAGCCTGTAGACTGTGGTGTGGAACTTGGCATCTGCCTTTTCGTAATCTGCACAGTCCTCCGGCCAAAGGGCTTCAATTATCTGATCTTTACTCACCGGCTGCCTGGCGTGGACCAGATAAATCAAAAGATCCCTGGCGCGAAGGCTGCGCCATTTCACCCCGACTATCTCTTCCTCATCCCGGAAAAGGCGGACTGTACCCAATACATGGAGCCGCAGCGCCGGTCTTGTTGAAGAGGATCGTGTTTCGGCAGCGCCGATCAGCCTCCTATAAGCCTGTGCTGCCAGATTGCTGACAGGGAGGTCGGGGTCTCTGCTCAGCGTTTCCAGAGCTCGAATTGCCGCCGGGCCCCCGATCTCCAGAAGCACAGGGATAATGCGCTGTTTGGTGGGGG
This sequence comes from Bacillota bacterium, assembly GCA_012518325.1. Classification (GTDB taxonomy): domain Bacteria; phylum Bacillota; class Limnochordia; order Darwinibacteriales; family Darwinibacteriaceae; genus UBA5420. Next base: position 1,860 of record JAAYSR010000203.1, on the reverse strand, counting down.
TATCTCCCTGTTCTGCCAGGGGAATCAGATGCTGCAGGCAGGGCTCCCCTACCTTGCGCAGTACTCGCTGGATGAAACTGATCTCCGTCCCTGCAGTCAGTCCGTACATCAAGATGGGATGATACCAGCGGTAGCAGGCGACGAAGTTTTGCAGGTCGTTGATTCTAGCGGAACGGACCAGGGCTTTGTGGGCATAAGCTTCTGCCTGTTCCTGATCGCCCTGCAGATAGTAAAGGTAGGCCAAGGACTGGCAGCAGTAGGCCCAGGCTTTGGCAAAGCCCATGTGAGAAGCCCTCTTTTCTGCCTGTTGGAGCAGGTTGATGCCTTCTTCCCAACTGCCGGTTAAGGCCAGGATAGGCCCTGCTATAGTAGGAATAGAGGTACGGATCAAACGGGGCTGGGACTTGGCAATCTCCAACGCTTCCTGGGCGTAGGTCCTGGCTTCAATCCAGCGTTCCTGCAGGCCGAGTGTTCTGGCCAGGAAGATTAGATTAAGGGCCAACCCGCTCTGGTCGCTGTCATGTTCCCTGACGTAGTCGATGCCGCGGTGAAAACACTGCTCGGCATCTTCGAAACGGCCAAGATTAGCATAGACGCAGGCCAGCTGCAGGCAGGCAGAGGGTATGTCTTCCGTCAGGCCCATTTTTTCCTTAACTGCCAGGCCGCGCTGGGCAATGAGGAGAGCTTGCTCAGTTTCTCCCCAGTCGTCGTAGACGGCGGACATCATATCCTGGAAGTTGTAGCCAGGCATGATTCCTCCAGGGCACAGAGACATGCCGCGCTTAAAGAGCGACAGGGCCCGGGGGACTTCACCCAGCAGGTAGCAGACATTGCCCAACGCCTCCAGAACAACGACCAAGGCATCTTGATCCCCTTGCTGTTCTACTTCGTGCAAGGATTCTTCCAGGACGTCCCTGGCATCCTGCAGACGGCCTGAAGTGTAGTACATTACGGACTTTTCAATGTCCTTCAGGAGCTTCAGCCTGGAAGCAGACAGATTGGATTCCGCGTCAAAAAGATATCTAAAGCTCTCTACTATGGTGCCGCGCCCCCTGCAGATCCGGGCTTGAAGCAGCTTGCATTCGGCAAGGCCTGTTTGGTCACCGTGGCGGAGAAAGAGGTTTTCAGCTTGGCTGACAGCCCTTTGGGCATGGCCCAGCTGTCCCCGGCTTATGTCCACCAACCCCTGCAGGAGCAGCAGGCGGGGGCTCTCTTGGATTTCTTCGTCGGTCAGGGCGGTCTCCAGCCAGGCAGCAACAGTCTGCCACCGTCCCCGGGAGATGAAGTCGTCACCAAATTCAACGATGACTTCAGCAGCCCTTTCCCTTTCTCCGGCTCTAACAAAGCAGGAAATGGCTTGGTCTGGATCAGCATTTTTCAGTGCAATCTCCCCGGCAGTCTTGTAAAGGGCTGTCTCTTCACTGCCCAGCCTGCTGATGAGGTAGGATCGAATGAACGGATTCAGCCGGTACCGGTCTCCCATCTTTTCCAAGAAAAGCTGCTGGGACTCCAGGCAGCTAATTTTCTCTAGAGAATTGCCCTGTTCCAGGAGCTGATCGCAGTCAGAGACCGAAAAACTGGACAGCACTGATATTTTCGTCAAAAAATCGACAATGTCAGGGGGATGGGACTGCAGTATCTCCCGCTCAATATAATTGCTTATGGGTTCGGAAATGCCGCTTTTGATCTCACCTTTTTCCTTCAGATGCTTAGCTAAATAGCTGGCCGCAATGGGCCACCCCCCACTTAGCTCCATTATGTCAGCAAAGTGTTCTTCCGCTGGGATGTCTGCTAGACTGCACAGATCCTTGACTTCATCTTCCGCGAACTGCAGAGCTTGGCGGTCTATGAGTTGCACCT
>JAAYSR010000202.1 GCA_012518325.1 Bacillota bacterium | reverse complement strand
CGGAAGGGTTCAGCAGGAAATAGCAGTACGTTGTGTAATGAGTTAGTATCATTTCACACAAAGTAGTAAGCGGTTTATTCTGTAGGGGGAGATTTTCTTGTGAAACAGATTCTGTCACTGCTTTACATGGGATACCTGCTTTTTGTGATGCTGATTGTCTTTTTCAGCAACAAAAAACCCAACCAGCGTTTTAGCTGGCTGCTAGCCCTGACGTTTCTGCCCGTAGTGGGACTGGCGCTTTATCTTTTGTTCGGCAGTGAGTCCTATTGGGCCTACCAGCGGAGAAAAATCAGGCAGCGCCATAAGGGCCTTTTCTTAGAGCTGGACCACATCATTCAACAGAGCAACAACCCCTCTAATCGGACACTGTCACCAACTCAGCGTTTTCACAGGCAGTGGTGCGGGAGCATGTTCACCGCTGACAACAGTGTAGAGATTTTCACTAACGGCCGGCCTAAGTTTGAGCGTCTTTTTGACGACTTAAGAAAGGCTCAGGACCACATTCATGTGCAGTACTTCACCATTCACAATGATCCTGTCGGCCAGGAACTGATTGCCATTCTCAAAGAAAAGGCGCAGCAGGGGGTAGAGGTGAAGCTGCTCTATGACAGCTTCGGCTGCTTTATGACCTGGGTTAAGCCCCTCTTTCTCGAACTGAAGCAGGCGGGGGGCCAGGTGCGCGGCGTCAGGCCTTATGCCCGGGCACTAAACTATCGCAACCATCGCAAACTGGTCATTGTGGACGGCACGATTGGATACTTGGGCGGAATGAACTTGGGGGAGCGCTATGCTGAAGGCGTGCGGGGCAAAGAGTGGAGAGACACCCATATTCGCCTGGCTGGCGAAGGCGTCCACGATCTGCAGCAGATTTTCATCTCCGACTGGATCGCCTCGACACGGCGCAAACCAATAGGTTTCAGACATCGGCTGCGTCATTACTTCCCCAGTGTGGAAGCGGGTGAATACCCGGTGTATGGGTATTTGCCGACCCAGACGATAGCAAATGGGCTGTACAACAAATTCATCCACCAAGATGTAATCAACTTAAGTTACTTCAACCTAATTACCGGGGCCAGGGAGCGGCTGTGGATTCAAACCCCCTATTTCTCGCCGTCAGAGCCAGTGCTGCAGAGTTTGAAAACCTTGGCTTTGCGGGGGGTTGATGTGCGCATTATGACTTCCAGTTACTATACATTCGGGGGGCTGTTCCACCACAACATCAGGAACTACTACTTCAGACAGCTGATAGACAGCGGAGTGAGGGTCTTTAAGTACAACGGAATTATGCACGCAAAAACGATGCTGATTGATGGCGATGTGCTTTGTATCGGCACGGTGAACCTGAACTTCCGCAGTCTTGAGCGCGATGATGAACTGTTTGTGTATTTTGAATCCCAGGATCTGAACGGTCAGTATGCTGAGATCCTGAGGCAGGATGCGGAGAACAGCGTTGAGCTTGACTATGTGAAATTTAAAAAGCAGACATTGCTGTCCAGGGCACTGGAGGCTGTGGTGAGCCTGTTCTCACCTTTATCCTAGGGAGGCGAAGGATGTGGATGTGCAGTCCAAGAAAGAAATTGCCAAGGGGCTGTTTGCGGAGCATATCGCTGTTTTCTGCTGCCCCATTTGCGGCGGGAAGTTTACAGTTACAGAGGCCGGGGTGCGCTGCAACGGCAATCACGCCTTTGATCTGGCCCGCAAAGGTTATCTGAACCTCTTTGCAGGCCGGCAGAGCACATACTATGATAAAACTCTCTTTACAGCACGCAGGGATGTGTTTGCTGCCGGAGTGTATGATCTGCTGATTGAGGAGATCGCCAGTCTGATCAAAGAGTTGGTGGACTCAGCTCCCCTGGTCCTGGATGCAGGCTGCGGCGAGGGTTCGCTTCTGGCCCGGATTCACCCGCTAATACCCCAGGCCGGCTTGGTTGGCGTTGATATATCCCGTGACGGAATCAGGCTCGCGACTGTTCACAGCGAGCCTATTATGTGGTGCGTGGCGGATCTAGCCCGCTTGCCCCTGTGCAGCGGCAGCCTGGATGTAATAGTCAATGTTCTGGCGCCGGCCAACTACAATGAGTTCCAACGGGTGCTCAAGCCCGGCGGTGCGGTGATCAAGGTGCTGCCGGGCCCGGGATACCTTCAGGAAATCAGGGAGCGTCTGGAGGGGTCAGCGGCCTATTCCAACGAAGATGTTGCAGCTAAGTTTGCAGAGAACCTTAAGGTTGGCAGGAGGTTTCAGCTGAGCTATGAAGTTGGAGTCAACGGTGCGCTCTGGGAGGCTTTGATCAAGATGACCCCCTTAAGCAGCCGCCGCGAAATTTCCGGGCCCCGTCCAGGAAAAATTACGGTGGACTTGGAAATCATCCAGGGATCTTGGACCTGAGGTGAATTACTCTATTCGTGCAAGGGTTTTCACCAACGCTGTCGAATTACACAAAGTGGGAAATCAGTTGATTAGGTCGGGGGTTAAAGATGCTGGATGAATTGGATTTGGGGAGAAGGCAGAACATCCTGATTGTAGAGGATGTCAAGCTGAATGCTCAAGTTTTGGTGAACGCTCTTCAGGATGAATATGACCTTAGGGTGGCCAACAACGGTGTAGAAGCACTGGCAATGGTGAGGGAGCAACTGCCGGATTTGATCTTGCTCGACATTGTCATGCCTGAAATGGATGGCTATGAGGTGTGCGCTGCGCTCCAGGCAGACCACAATACACGTGACATTCCAATTCTCTTCCTAACCGCACTCGAGGGTGACAAGAATGAAGCTTACGGCATTGAACTTGGTGCCATGGACTATATTCGCAAGCCCTTTAATGTTCCCATTGTCAAAGCAAAAATACGCAATCATCTGGAGCTGAAACGCTATAAAGATATCCTAAAGCGGGACAGCAGGATCGACGGATTAACCCGGATACCTAACCGGAGGCGTTTTGACGAATCCTATGCCGAAGAAGTAGGCAGGGCTGTCCGCAACAAGACTCCCCTGGCAGTTTTGATGATCGATCTGGACATGTTCAAGGCCTACAACGATACCTATGGGCACTTGCAGGGAGACGACGTCTTGAAGCTAGTGGCCAGAACGTTGTACAACACTTTGCAGCGCCCGGGCGACCTCATCGCACGCTGGGGCGGGGAGGAATTTGTAGCGCTGCTGCCGCAGACCGCACTGACTGGAGCCTGGCAGGTCGCAGAAAGACTGCGTTTGGCGGTTTATGACTTGCAGATCCCCCATGAAGCATCATCGGTTGATCAGTTTCTGACAATTTCGGTGGGCGTGGCGGCAGCGGACGGCAATGATCGCAAGGCCTGCGAGGAACTCTTGCACAGGGCTGACGAAGCAGTCTATTGTGCAAAGGAAAGAGGTCGAAACACAACGGTTGTCTATGATTCACAATAGATGAAAGGGGCTGATTGGGTGACGGCAGTTGAGTTTGCTATAAAGATGGAGCTGGACGGGGAAAAGTATTACTTAGAGCAGGCTGCAAAGACAGAGCACTCAGGTCTAAGGGCAGTCTTCCATTTACTGGCAGCGGAAGAAAGGGCACATGCCGATCTTCTGGAAAGATACCAGGCCAAGAAAGAGTATGAGCTGCAGGGCAGCACTGTCCCCGAGCGTGTTAAAGGGGTTTTTGCGCAGGAAGAGGACCTGCGGGTTGAATTCAAGGCAAGACCGGATGTGATAGACGCCTACAAGCTCGCTCTAGCAAAGGAGAAGGAGAGCATCGACCTCTACGAAAAAATGGGTGCAGAGGCCGATTCGGCAGGAGAAAAACGCTTATTTGAGTTTCTGGTTGAACAGGAAAAACTGCATTACAATATGTTTCAAGATTTGATTGAACATGTAATTAAGGCTGAACAGTGGGTGGAATCGGCTGAGTTCGGCCTGCGGGAAGACTACTAGAAAAAGGCAAACAGAAAAGACGCCTCCGGGGCGTCTTTTAACATCCTCTGGGAACATTCTAGCCCTTTATCGCACCGGCGGAAACTCCTTTAGTTATCTGCTTTCTAAAGAGCAGGTAGAAGACCACCATGGGAACCAGCCCAATAGTCAGGGCGGCGAATTGGCGCCCATGGTCGCTGGCCAGGGCCCCTGAAAACTTATGTATGCCAACCGGCAATGTTCGCAGGGCGTCCCGGGAAACCAGGATATTAATCAGCATGAACTCGTTCCAGACACCTGACACGTTGAGAATGGCTAAAGTAACTGCCACAGGGGCCGCCATCGGTGCGACAATGGAGGCGAAGATGCGAAAGTAAGATGCTCCGTCAATCCGTGCCGATTCAACCACCGAGTCGGGAATGGATTTGATGAACTCGGTGCAAAGATAAACGCCAATGGGCAGTCCCATGCCGACATAGGGTATCAGAACGCCAAGTCTGGTGTCATAAAGCCCGGTAGTAACGGACATTAGGAAGAGGGGCACCATTATCGACTGCAGTGTGAGGAGGATACCCATGATAAAGCTTCCATGGAGGAAAGGTGTTGCTTTGCTGCGCAGCTTAGCAAAGGCAAAGCCTGCCATGAGCGAAAGGCCAATAACCACCAGAGTGGATACTGTGGTAAAGAACAGGCTGTTGAGGAACAAAGTGTCAAACTTAGCCAGGCGCCACGCAGTCGGATAATTGTTGAGGGTTGGATTCTGAGGCCAGCCCAGAATGTTGATCTGAAACTCTGTGTTGGTCTTGAGGGAACTGATCACGAGCCACAAGAGCGGGTAGAGTGTAAGAACAGTGAAAACAAGCGCCATTAGATAGACAAAAGCTCTCAGGACCGGATGGAAATCGCTTTTCCTGATCTTGACCTGTTTCATCATTCTCTACCCCCAAACTTTGCCTCTGTCAGTTTCACCAGCAGTATTAGAACAAGGCTAAGCATGACCATAAACACCGAAATCGCGTTGGCCAGCGGATACTTGGGCGAATGCTTAAAGGCGGTATCATACATATACAACGCTAAAACCGATGTCCTGCGCGCAGGATTGCCTGCAGTCATGGCAAAGAGCAGGTCAAAGCTCTTTAGAGAGCCGGAGATAGCAAGGATGGAGGCAGTGACAATGACGCCTGACAGCGAAGGCAGCATGATGCGGGTCAGCACTTGCCATTCAGTGGCACCGTCAATCCTGGCAGCCTCGATCAGGGCAGGATCGATTTTCTGCAGGTTGGCCAGGAAGATGATCATATAGGTGCCGGTATACATCCATAAAATAACAAAAAGTACAGGCACAATGGCAAGCTTCGGATCAAAGAAGAGTTCATTTTCCCAGCCGGGCTGGAACTTCTGCATAAATTCAGTAAAAGGCCCGTAGGGAGAGAAAAAGGACCGCCACAGCCTGCCCACAATGATTGTAGAGATCACACAGGGCAGGTAAATGATCGTCTGAAAAAAGCCTCTGAACTTGACCAGTTTCCGATGGATTACATAGGCAAAGAGGAATCCCAAGGGGATCTGGCCAAAGACGGACACCAGAATAATCAGGGTGTTGTTCTTGAGAGAAATCCAAAAATACTGGTCGCGGAACATGCGCAGGTAGTGCTCAAAGCCGACGAACTTAATGTTGGGATTGCTGAAAACCGGACCTCCGTTGTAGTTGGTCAAGCTGAGCGCAAAAGAGAAGACAGTTGGAAAAGCCATTACAGCCCAATATACAGCCACCGCCGGCAGAACCAGCAAAAGGTAAGCGCGGCGTTCCTCGGTCCACCACTGGATAACCCTTTTCATGGCAATGCTCCTCCTCGGAAGCAAGGGGCGGGTCTGGCACAGACCCGGCCCCTTAGCAGTATTTACTGTTGTTTGCGGGCAAACCAAGCGTCAAAGGCTTCTTGTGTTCTTTCAGCCACTTCCATGGGCGTTGCGAAGCCAAGGCCGATTTCCTGCAGACCGATGTTAATGGGAGTGTATACTTCGCCCTCGAAGATATTGTCCAGAACTTCCGTGGTGACGGCAATATCCTCATAGTAGCGAATTCTTTCGACAACCAGCGGTTCGATGTTGTCAGAAGTAACATCAATCCTGCTGGGGATGGTGCCGGCGGTCTCGAGGCGCATCTTTTGCACTTCTGGTCCCTGCAGCCACTTGATGAGCTCCCAGGCGGCAGCTTCTTTGGCAGAACCGGCTTCGATTTTGGCGTTCATACCGAAGCCAACTCCTACGACACCGGAGGAGGAAGCTTTATTAATCTCGCCGGGGATGGCAGGGAAGATGGTCATCTTGAACTCATGCTGACGGTCAACGGGAATCAACGCTTCACCAGTGGTGACGTCTGTGAGGAAGTTGCCAACCTTCCAGTCTCCGTCAATCATAAACGGAGCGCGGCCTGTGGCAAAAAGGCCGTTAACTTCAGCGTAGTCAGTTTGCATGATTCTACGGTTGAGCACTCCGTCTTCATACATCTGGGCATAGAACTCCAATGCTGAAACAAACTCCGGATCGGTGAACTTCGCTTCGCCTGCCAGGATTTCATTCAGTTTTTCATCTCCAACCAGTCTGCCCACAATCATGGAGAACAGACAGGACTGGATGACCCAGTCGTCCTGGGCGCCCATGAGGATGACATCGAGGCCGTTCTCTTTCAGAACAGGCACCATGGCCACCAGCTCTTCGTAGGTCTCGGGTATGCTCAGTCCCAGGCTGTCGAGTAAGGCGACATTGACATACAGGGCATGGCTCGATGTCATGGTTGACGGCAGCTGAGCCAAGTAGCCGCCTGCCTGCGGAGCAAGTACCGCTTCTTTGTAATACTTAGCGTCTTCTCCCAGGAGAGGCCTGAGGTCCTTGACCAGCCCCAGTGTGTGCAGGGAGGTGGAACGCCCGCCCGGCCACATGTAGATTACGTCCGGGAGCATATCAGCCGCGGCGTAGGCTTCAGTTTTTTGGTGGAAAGCATCCAGGAACAGATCCTCCCGCTCCACGATGATATGGGGATTGCGAACGGAAAACTCGTACCAAACCTCGTTCAGCTCCCTTTCTGCGCCGGGGGAGGTGAGGTCAAAATAGTTCAGGACAGTGATCTTAATCGGTTCTTCAGCCAAAGTCGCGGGGACAATCACACTGACAGCCAAAAGCAAAACCAAGACAAAGAACACACTTTTTTTCAGCATCACTTTACCTCCTAATTGTTTTTCGCTATGACCCAAAGCAATCAACTAAATCCTAAGCGCCGAGCGTATCACCTCCTGAAACTTACATGCCGTTCTACTTCGTGAAAGGTACCGCAGCAGGGGTAAACCAGTGGGAAACCACAAGTCCCGCTGCCCCCAGCAGGTCAGCGGCAGCGTCAAAGGTTGAGCCGCTTATGTTTACCTCGGCGGGTATTACAGACTGATTTAGGATAGAGTCATAGTAATGCTGGCAATGGTCCACGATCTCCGCCTGCAGTTTTCCCCAAATGCCGCCGATGGTGATGACTTCTGCATCAAGCATAATGCCCCAGTGTGCACAGGCCAAAGCCAGGGCCTTGGCTGCATCCCGCACAACATCAACCGCAAACCCATCATGTGCCTGGACAAGTTCGATAAACTTTCCGTGGGTAAGAGTCTGCCCCGT
>JAAYSR010000032.1 GCA_012518325.1 Bacillota bacterium | reverse complement strand
GGGGCCATAACCGCAGGGAAACCGAAAATGACCCAACAGCCCATGCCGAAATTATGGCCATCCAGGCAGCGGCCAAGTATTTAAACAGATGGCGCTTGACGGATGCCGCGCTGTATGTTACTCTAGAACCCTGCCCGATGTGTGCAGGAGCCATTGTGAACGCTCGCATCAAACGTCTCGTTTTTGGAGCGTACGACCCCAAAGCCGGGGCTGTGGCCTCTCTGATGAATCTCGTCCAAGACAGGCGGCTCAATCATTACGTTGAAGTATATGATGGTATCTGCCAGCGTGAATGTGCTGAGTTGCTCCGGAGCTTTTTCCAGGAGCTGCGCTAAGAAATCAAGGAGAGGTGACAGAGCGGCCGAATGTGGCGGTCTCGAAAACCGTTGGGCGCGCAAGCGTCCCGTGGGTTCAAATCCCACCCTCTCCGCCAGCCTATTCTAAAACTAAATACGGAGAGATGCTGGAGTCTGGCTGAACAGGCACGACTGGAAATCGTGTAGGGGTGATGAGCCCCTCGAGGGTTCGAATCCCTCTCTCTCCGCCATTTGATATTTTTCCTCCTACTCGTCTAGGAGGTTTTTTGCTTTAGAGTAAGCCCGAAAGGAGAGGCTGCATGAACAGGTGCCTGCGGTTCATTAATCCACAAGAGTACGCCCTTTTGGAAGACTTCCTTTACGAGGCTATTTACGTCGCCCCGGGGCAGAAGCCCCCGCCGCGCAGCATTGTGTACACGCCGTCTGTCTACCCTTACATAAAGGAGTTTGGACGGAAAGGGGACATTTGTGTTGTTTGTGAAATAGCGGAAGTGATTGTTGGCGCGGCCTGGACGCGCATACTCGACAGGGATGGCGAAAAAGGCTATGGAAATATCGGTCCAGGCATTCCTGAACTCACTATCGCTGTCTCCCCTCCTTTTCGAAGCCAGGGCATTGGCACCGAGCTGATCCGGTCTCTCCACAGGGCACTGCAAGCTGAAGGATATACGAGGATTTCCCTCTCGGTTCAAAAGGGAAACCCTGCATTTCGCTTTTACGAGAGGAACGGATACCGTATCTGGAAGGAACGGACAGAGGACTTCATCATGGTCTGGGAACCAGCCGTTCACTTGGATAGCGAGTGTTGAATTTTTGCCCTCCGCTTGGAAAGGCTAGTGATGTAGCATTCATCAGTGAAGGAGGGTGAAGATGACAACGAAGAGCAGAATTGAGCAGACGGTGGCCGGAGCCCAATCCCTTGTGGGCCAGCTCAAGAGCTGCGCCATGGATACTGATGTGCCGGCAGTCAAGGAAATGTACGACGGCATGGCCCAGCAAATCGAAGATATGATTCCCAAACTGCAGGGCAGGCTCCGTCATGTTCAAAAAGAAGAACCTCAGTATCAGTAAAGGCCCAGCGTAAAACTATGATCGTCTGCGGGCAGGAGCCCCGCAGTCTTGACAGCGGCCGTGAAGTCCAGTATAATTACTTTGTCGTGCTAGACGGGGAGGTAGCGGTGCCCTGTACCCGCAATCCGCTGCAGCGGGGTCGAATTCCTATTTGAGGATTGGTCTTGTGGAGTCTGGTTCAGGCAAGTGGTGTTGACGATTGGGTCTTACGCAATAGGAATCCATGAACCCCGTCAGGTCCGGAAGGAAGCAGCGGTAAGTGGAAGCTCCTATGTGCCGTAAGGGTGCCTGGTCCGAGCTAACTGCCTGAATATCGTCTGGAAGACCATATTCGAGGATAGGTGCACGACATTTTTTATGTTCAAAATTAGGCTGCGTTCACTGAAAGGACTTTCGTCAAGCAGTAGAGAAACCTAAGGGGGAACTGGCTGGAGATTGGAGGGACAATCCGTGGAATACATTACGCTGTATCGAAAATGGCGGCCGCAGAACTTCACCGATGTGGTTGGACAGGATACGATCGTCAAAACCCTGGAAAACAGCCTCAATAACAATCGGATTGCCCATGCTTACCTTTTTGCAGGTCCTCGGGGAACAGGGAAGACTTCAATGGCCAGAATTCTTGCCAAGGGGCTGAACTGCAAGGACGGACCAACCCCCACACCCTGCGGAGAATGTCCTGAATGCATAGCGATCAGAGACGGGATGTCCCTCAATGTGATTGAAATCGACGGCGCTTCCAACCGCGGCATTGAGGACGTCCGCAACCTGCGCAGTCAGGTGCAGTTCACTCCGATTAACGCCGCCTACAAGGTCTACATAATAGACGAAGTTCATATGCTGTCTACACCAGCGTTTAACGCGCTCCTCAAGACGCTGGAGGAGCCGCCGGCCCATGTAGTATTTATCTTTGCTACAACAGATCCCCATCGCATGCCGCCCACAATCTTGTCCCGGGTGCAGCGTTTTGACTTTGCGAGATTTACTGAACGGGCGATGACTCAGCGGTTGGAAGAAGTGGCTGCCGCGGAGGGATTTGCCTTTGAGCCGGAGGCCCTGGCCATAATTGCACAGCATGCCGACGGGGGAATGCGTGATGCCCTCAGTATATTGGAGAAGTGTGCCGGATTTGCGGAGAAAATAACCGTCAGCGCAGTGACGGAGATTCTAGGGGTTGCACTCCAGGAGCAAATTGACGCCTTCATTGAACATATCCTCAAGGACGCCAAGTTTGAGGCACTGCAGGTCATCGATGATTTGTACAATGAAGGTAAGGATCTCAGTCAGTTTGCCCATTCAGTCATCACCAATCTGCGGAAGAGCATTCTCTCCGGCGGAGAAGGCAGCGAGTCAAGGAAACTGGCTGCAATTGAGCAGTTAACCGAAGCAGTGCGGGATATGCGTTTTGCAGCTGATCCGAGAGTTGTCATCGAGCTGGCTGTTTTGAAGATCTCGGCCCCCAGAGCTGAGGCGCCTGGCACTGAAGTAGCTCAGCTGGATGAAAAAGTTCGCACACTAGAACTCCAGATCTCCAAGCTTCAGGGGCAGTTGGCCAGACAAAGGGAGAAGCAGCCGGAGGATGTCGCCGTCAGCACTGCCCAGGATGCTCCGCGGAGGGTTCCCCAAGCAGGCAACGAGGGGCTCTCAAAGTTTCTGATTGAGAGTTGGCCTGACTATCTCCAACGCCTGCACACTGAGCGCTTACGCCAATGTGAGGCGTTCCTGCAGGAAGGAACGCCCCTGGAAGTGGTTGATGATCAGGCTGTTATTGCTTTCCCCCGGGACCGCGGGTTCCATAAGGCAAGTATCGAGCAGGACAGCCATCGAGAACCGGCAGAGCGGGTCCTGTCCAAGTTGTTCGGCAGGCAAATGCGCCTGAAATGCGTATTTCAGGATGAGGCAGGAACTCCTGCCAGTCCGGTTGAAGCAGAGCTGAAGGCTGAAGCAGAAGCAAGGAATGAAGCAGAAGATGGCCGCGGAAAACAGGCAGGCAAGCGGGACTCGGCAGCGAAACCTGAGCCCGATCACGCGGCAGAGGAGTTTCTGCGGGCAAGTATGGAGACCTTTGGAGGGAAGATTATTTCCAGACCTAAAGAAGACTAAGAGGATGAGGTGACTTGAATGGGCATGAACATGCAAAAGATGATGCGTCAGATGCAGAAAATGCAGGCCGACTTGGAAAGAGTCCAGGCTGAACTGGGAGAAATGACAGTGGAAGGGTCCGCAGGCGGAGGGGTTGTCACCGCTGTGGTTACCGGGCACCAGGAAGTTCGGCAGATTAAGATCGCTCCAGACGCTGTTGATCCCGAAGATGTAGAAATGCTGGAGGATTTGATTGTAGCAGCCGTTAATGACGGATTGCGCAAGGCACAGGAAATGTCTGCCAGCGAACTTGAGAAAGTGACTGGCAAAGTCAAGGGATTACCTCCTGGCCTGTTCTAAGAGCCATGGCCCGTTATCCTAAGCCAATGGCCCGTTTAATTGAAGAGCTGGTGCGCTTGCCAGGGATTGGGCCGAAAACGGCACAGCGGTTGGCTTTTTTCCTGATCAACCAAACGCCTGCCCAGGTGCAAAGCCTCAGCGAGGCGATTATTCAGGCCAAACAGCGTATTATTTACTGTTCACAGTGCTTTCACCTTACCGAGGATGATCCTTGCGCGATCTGTTCCGATTCGAAAAGGAACAAGAATTTCATTTGTGTGGTGGAAGAGCCTCGAGACGTCGTAGCCATGGAGCGGACAAAGAGTTTCGACGGCGTCTACCATGTGCTGCACGGCGCTATTTCCCCGTTGGAAGGAATCGGTCCCAATGACCTGAAGGTAAAGGAACTGGTGGCCAGAATAGCGCCTGAGGTTGAAGAAGTAGTGCTGGCGACAGATCCTGATGTTGAAGGCGAAGCCACCGCCATGTACCTGGCGCGCCTGTTGAAGCCGATTGGGGTGAAAGTAACCAGGATGGCCCACGGGATGCCGGTAGGCGGAGATCTGGAGTACGTTGATGAAGTGACTCTGTCCAAAGCACTGGAGGGGCGCCGCGAATTGTAGTTCACAGGAATAAACCGCCTTGCATTGAGTAATACTAAACCAAGTATTACAGGATATGGGGTGGTTTTTTTGTTGCGCAAGTTTCCTGGAACTTTGCTACAGAGGGCCAGCCGCTGGCTGGACGATGACGGCGAAGAGCTGTCCCTGCAAACCAGTCCCAAGACGAAGGAGGAGCTTTCCCGAATCGTAAACGCGGCGAAACAAGAATGGCTTGATGCCCAAAGCTACTTCAACAACGCGACAGAGCCGGACTTGGTGGACCATGCCATTTTGTCCCTCCAAGCGGCTGAGCGCAAGTATATGTACTGGTTGAAGCGCATGAAAAATTCACAATAGTACAAGGGGCATAATCGGACAAAAGGCACCATAGTATGTTCATGAGGACGAACCTAAGTGGGGTGAACCGCATGGACTTTCTAGTAATTGTCGCTTATGTGGCCGGCGTGCTTATACTTTATGCCCTCGGTAAGATGCTGCTGATTCCCTTGCGAAGCATTTTTAACCTCATAGTCAATGCCGTAATCGGCGGCGGCGTGCTGCTCGTAATCAACTTTATCGGCAGCTTCTGGGGTTTCGTTGTGGGGGTAAATCCCATCACTGCATTAATAGTAGGGATGCTTGGGGTGCCGGGTGTAGCGCTGATCATAGCGCTGCGCTTGATTCTGTAAGTACATTGGTCAGTCACTCGGCACAATGCATGTTGGGCCGTTGTTCCTGGGCGAGTTGACAAAGGTGCTGACGCGGTAATGATTAAAGACTCGCTTTTCTTGATCTGGAAGTGAGTCCCGCAGCTGCGCAAAGGGAATGGGGCTCATCCACAGCTTTTCAGAGTCAGGTGTTAGAATCAGCGGCATGCGATGGTGTATCGACTGCAGAGAGGATGCCGCTTCTTGGGTAATTATTGTACAGCTGGGTTCCGGTTCGTTGTCCCAGAGACCGGCAAAGGCAAAGGGTTGTCCTTGTTCTACAGTAATGTAGACTGGATATTTCACCGAACCTTCCTGTTTCCATTCAAAAAAGCCGTCGGCCAGAATGAGGCAGCGTTTAGCGTTGACAAGCCTGCGAAACGTGGGCTTTTCTGCAATTGTTTCAAGTCGCGCGTTTATCAGCGGAGGCCTGCTTTGCCCCGGTTTCTGCCAAGGCGGCACCAGGCCCCAGCGCATGTTTAAGGCGGTACGAGTCTCTTCATTTGATATCACAGTCAATACCTGCTGAGTTGGGGCGATGTTATAGCTGGGTGCGTAGTCAATCTTCAGTTCGTGGAGTGAAAAACGCTCCACAAGATCAAGAATGGGCGTATGCAGAGTGAATCGTCCACACATAGGAACACCTCCTGATGCTTGTAATTCCACGCTGGACGAGGATTCCCTTGAAAATAAAAATAATCGCGTTTGTCTGTTGACACGTGATATTGTTTCGTGTTAAGATACATCCTGTCGCCACTCAGAAGTCCGACAAAAACGGCTTCCAACCGGCTGAACCGGTGCAGAGTTGACGGCAGCAAGGCCGATCGGCCCTTCGGTTTAACTGTATTCGAAGCAAATAATCCAGTACAATGCATTTTCCGTTGAGTAAGAAACTGGAATTTGCAAAAACCGAAGACAAGGTTGACAAACCTAATTTGATTGTGCTATGATGATAAAGCCCCTCAAAAACGGGGGAACGCTGAGAACCTTGAAAACTGAACATTGATCTTGAGACAACGAAAGTCTTTCTCAACAAGGT
>JAAYSR010000201.1 GCA_012518325.1 Bacillota bacterium | reverse complement strand
CAAAAAGATCGTCAGGCAGGAGGCTTTCCAGCGTGCGAGTTAAAACTTTGGGATCATCAGTCGCCTGTTTGAGCTGGTGTGTTTTCTTAAAATATGTTCCCTGGTTCAAACAGGCCTCCAGTTTGATTTGACCGGCTGTTTTATGCTGGTCTCTCAACATAGAGGCAAGTTTTTCTACACCCTGTTTAAGGTAGGGTTTAAGTTCGCAGGGGGCAAGGGGCCTGAAAAACCCCTCCAGTGCAGTGCAATCTATGGTCCAGGTGTATTCCTGTGTTTGTTGGGGCTGAAAGGCAACGAGATCTTCTCCGCAGCCAAGCTTGTGCAAAATTGAAGCTGTCCTTGAGCCGAAGTGGCTGCCTAGTTCTGGCAAGGGTATTTTCCCGAGTTCCCCAATTGAATTTATGCCCAGCTTATCCAAGGCTTCCAGTTCGGGCAGGGGCAGCCGGTGCAGCGGGATCTGGCTTAGGAAAGCCTTTGTTTGGCCAGGGGGAACAATTCGCCCTGCCCCCCCTCGATTGTGGGCGGCCAGCTTTGCCACCAGCTTGCTTTGACCTGCGCCCCAGATGCCGTCTTGCTCTTTCAGTTCAAGTTCCTGGCTGAAATCGAGTATGAACTGCTTGAAAATGGCGGGCTGGCTGAAGCGCAAGTACCAGGCATGGGGGTATTCGATCTCCAGCTCTTCTGTGTACTGGCGGGAAAATCTATGCCAGTCCTCTGCGCAGGATGCAAAGTCGCTTAAGGCAATGGGGACAGAAATCACTGGTATGTCGAGGTGTAAAACAGATTGAGGTTTAGCTTGGCCGGTGAAGCCATGATCTTTTAGTTCCGGGGAAAAATCCCAGACTTTCTCATTGTGTGTTAAAATGTAGAAGGCACTGTGTCCCGATTTAGCTGCATGTGATGCTTTATAATGACGAATATAAAAGTGGCGTAAGCCACAGTAGACGATCATCAAAAGCCGCACCCCTTTAGAACACTTGTTCGCCACAATTATAATACAGAACAGGTGTTCTGGTCAAGGCGGGAAAGGATGGTATTATGGAAATCACTTTTTTAGGAACCGGAACATCCCACGGAATCCCGGTCATCACCTGCGATTGCCATGTGTGCCGCAGTGAAAATCCGAAAAACAGGCGTACCCGCAGTTCGCTCTGGGTACGCCATGGGAAGACAAGCCTTTTGATCGATACTGCTACCGAATTTCGCTTGCAGGCTGTCAAGGCTGATCTTCGGCATGTTGACGGCGTGCTCTATACTCACTGCCATGCTGATCATGTTTTTGGCTTTGACGATTTAAGGGTCTTCAGCAAGCTCAATGGCAAAAGCATTCCAGTTTACGGCAACGAACCGACCATCAATGAACTCAGGGATGTTTTTTCCTATGTGTTTCGGAAAACTCAGGAGGGCGGGGGCAAACCTCAAGTTGAAACCATTGTGGCTGAAGAACCTTTCTGGGTTCAGGGCCTGCTGGTCCAGCCTGTGCCTGTTTTCCACGGGGTGCTCCCGATTTTCGGCTATCGCATCGGCAAGCTGGCTTACATCACCGATTGCAGTTATGTGCCTTCTTCTTCCATCGATCTGCTGCAAGACTTGGAGGTCCTGATTTTAGGCGTGATCAGATATGAACCCCATCCTACCCATATGAATGTGGAGCAGGCCCTTGACCTTGCCCGCAGGCTGAAGGCGAAACGCACATATTTCACCCATATTTCCCATTTGCTCGAACATGAAGCGGTAAGCAAAGCGCTGCCTGAAGGTGTTTTTCTGGCCTATGACGGGCTGACTGTTCAGGTCTAGGAAAACAAAGGGGGGTAGAATTCTTGCCCGGCATTTGCATATAGTGTAGTGATCTTCTTTGGCAAGGAGGGGCAAGATGGTCATACACAAAGAGTATGCTCTGCGTCGGTTTTGTGAGGTACCCCTTAAACATGAACTCAGTAAGTGTCTGCTGGAGAAAATTTGCCTGCATCCGCCCTTGCTGGAAAAGCTCGTCTTCGTCACAGTCAGGGATTTTCTGCCGAATACGATGGTGGTTTCCCAAATCGGGACAGATGAAGTTGGATTCGAACTGCAGCTGGGCAGTGAGTCCGAACACCTTACTTTAGTGAATGGCGGATTGCAGAGGGAGAAGCAAAAGACTAGGGAGATCCCCATTCAAGATCCCCTGCAGGCCTGGGATATACTGCAGGATTTTACGGGAATTCTCCATGTGCAGCTCGTGTTTAAAGGCACCATCCCTGACTGGTATGAAGAAATTGCGGTGCCGAACGAAGCCATTCCTCCTGCGCCTGCAGGCATAGGCTATGCTGCTTTCATCAGGGAGCAAATCGATTTGATCCTCTGGGCTATAACTTTGAAAGGGCAAATTGACGAAGCGCTGCGCACCAGGAATGAAGATCTGTTCAGGGAATCGATTAAACTGTACAAAGAGGTTTGCCATTCCTGCTTCTGGAGATTGTAAGCTGCGGGTATTGTTTCCATCCTGCCTAGGGAGATACAGGCAGGATTTATTGTAATTGATGTGGAAATCTCTAAGGAATCTTTGTGGCGGCATCATAGTTGATCTTTTTGGAGGTAGGCAGATTGAAACCGGAAGTCCGAAAACCTAAGAGCCAAATTCGAGAACTTATTGAGACGATAGGTTCGGCAGTCCTGATTGCTGCATTTATCATGATTTTTATCGCCAGAGCCTATACCGTGAACGGGGATTCCATGCTTCCCACTTTACAGCATGGCGAGAGGCTTCTGGTTGACAAGATTTCCTATCGGTTTATAGAACCGTCCCGGGGTGAGATTATTGTATTCAAGAATCCTGCCGATACCAGCGAGCAGTTCGTCAAACGGGTGATCGGTCTTCCCGGCGACAAGGTGGCAATTATCCAGGGTGTAGTGTACGTCAATGATCAGCCTATAGAGGAAGATTACACTTTTGCGCCTGCCAGAATTGGTTTTCCGGCCCAAATAGTTCCGGAAGGGACCTACTTCGTTTTAGGTGATAATCGCAATAACAGTGAAGACAGCCGCTTCAGCCGTGTGGGCTTTCTGCCTCGGAACCTGATCGTCGGCCGCGCGATTTGGCGTTATTGGCCGTTGAGCCAGGTGAGCCTGATTCTCCGGCCCGAAGTCTTTAAAACGCTTGTCTTTTAACAGGCGTTTTTTAGGCAGAGGCGACTCGTTTTTTCATAGCAGGAATTAACAGAATACTGCGAATTGACTTTTATTTCTCCTTGCTCCATTTGCATGAACAAGCTTCTCAAATCTGTGTATTATATAGGGATTTTGAGGAGGTATTCATGTGAAAAACAAGCTTGGCTTTGTCTTATCGGGCGGCAGCGTGCGGGCTGCAGCCCATGTCGGCGTTCTGAAGGCGTTGGAAGAATATGCTTTGGAACCTGATTTGGTGGTAGGCACTTCGGGAGGCTCCATAGTAGCTGCGCTCTACGCCGCTGGCTTAAATGCCCGGCAGCTTGAAGAGCTTTTCCTGGAGTACACAGCTGCCAAAGGCAGAATTGTGGATTTTAACTGGCCAGGAGCGGTGTTGTCCCTCCTGACCTTGGATATCAAGCGTTTTACCGGGGTTGTGCGGGGTGTGTCAATCGAGAGGATCATAGCGCAAAGCCTTCCGGTGCAGCGTTTTTCCGAGTTAACAAAGTGCCAGCTTTTGATTCCTGCGGTGAATCTGAACAGCGGTCAGCAGACAGTTTTCTGTGATTACAGGGCGCTGGGGCTTCAACTGGATCGGGAGGGAAAATACGCGGACTATCCTGTGCGGGATGATCTCACCATCGCCCAGGCGGTGCGGGCCAGCATCAGCATTCCTGGCGTGTTTGTTCCCGCAGAGTTTCCAGATGACGGCAGCCCTGACTGTTATGTAGACGGGGCCCTGAGGGACGGTTATCCCCTTAATATTGCAGTGAGGCTCGGCAAGGCCACCAGGATCATCGGGGTCAACCTGGGTTACGCCGGCATGCGCAGGGATAAGGTGTTAGAAGAAGGTCCCCTGGAGATTTTCAGCCAGTCCCTGGATATCATGATGTGGGCCCAATATCGCGATCGTTTGCAGGATCGGGCGTTGACATGCAGCAGAATTATGACAATTAATCCTTTAATCTACGATATCGGCACCTTTGAGGTGGAGTATATTCCTCAAATGATTGCCAGGGGCTATGAGGTGGCAACAGCGCTCTTTCGGGAGCGGGGACTGCAGCCCGGGCGCCTAGATAATCGGGAACGCTTCTTCCAAATGATCCGGGATCCCCAAAACTTCCCCGAAAAAAACAGCCCTTATTTTGCCTATCTCTTGGAACATCAGATTAAGAAGCAGTCGGTGCCAAAAAGCCAGGAAAAGCCGGGCTGGCTGGGGAACCTGCAGGCAATGGTCAGAAGAAGGGTTCATAGTTGAGGCCGGATTAGAAAAAAGCTCAATAGAGAGCCTTGGATGGGTGGTACTGTGAGAAATCTGAAAAGGCATATCTTGTACCTGGCAGCAGGTGAGTTTGCTGCGTTATGTATCTTTGGGCTGTTATTCCATTCTTTGAGAGTTGGAATCGCTAGCGCCAGCTTTGCAGCATTTTTCTATCTCATGTTCCTCCTGTTCCAAGGCAGCAT
>JAAYSR010000200.1 GCA_012518325.1 Bacillota bacterium | reverse complement strand
TGGAGCCTGGGGAACTGGAAGTGGAGTATCGGGACCGGCCTTGGGAGGCGTATTTGAGGCTGAAGGAAGGAAGGCCTGAGGCAGGTGTCCGTTTTCGGCAGGGTTTTGCCCAGGGGCAGATACGTTCAGTGGCTGCAGGTGCGCTGCAGATAAAAAACGGACTCTTGCTGTGGGAGGCGGCGGGGGAAATAGGTTATGAACTGGCGCCCTGGTGTACCGCGTATCTGGAGGGAAGCCTGGCTGTAAGCAATTCCTGGCGAGAAAGAGTAAGCACTGTAGATTTCCTTTATGGCGGGGGAGTAGTTTTCAAACCCCTTCCCCAGCTGGTGGCTGCCGCAGGCTGGAACAACAAGGAGGACTGGCATTTCAAAGCCGGTGTGGTTCTGCCTTTGGTCGGCAGGAAATAGTCCGGCGATTTCGAATAGGGAAAGTGTGCTAACGTTTGCAGGAAAAGGAGTGGAGATGATGTTAAGGGAAGCGGTATACCATGTGGCCCACGGCAGTTATGCCTATCCTGTGTCAGATGATACATTGCGAGTGACTCTGCGTGCCGCCAAAGGTGATCTGCAGAGGGTGACGGTACTGTATCAGGACAGATACGGCGGTTCAGAACCTTGTACAGCTGACTTGGAAATTGCTGCAGAAGATGAATTGTTTACTTATTACCAGGGCGAATTGCAGCTGGCTACCAAGCGGTTTGGCTATGTATTTCTGCTCGACGATGGCAAGAATCAGGTTTTCTATACTGAAAAGGGCTTTTTCGCCGACGTCCCTCCCAACACTCAGTTTCATTATCCCTACATTGCCATAGGCGATCTGTGGGAACCTCCCCAGTGGGCCCAGGGTGCGGTGGTCTATCAGATCTTCCCTGAGCGCTTTGCCAATGGCGATCCCTCCAATGATCCGCCCAATGCAGAGCCTTGGGACGTGCGGCCAAAGGCGGACAGCCAAAAGGGCGGCGATCTCCAGGGAGTCATCGATCGCTTCGATCACCTGGTGGATCTGGGAGTGGATGTAATTTACTTCACCCCTGTTTTCAAAGCGCCCAGTAACCATAAGTACGATACCGTAGATTATTACACAATTGATCCCCATTTTGGCGATGAGGAAACGGTGCGCACTCTGATCAGGCTTGCCCATAAGCATGGTATTAAGGTGATCTTCGATGCGGTGTTCAACCACAGCGGCATTGGCTTCTTTGCTTTTCAGGATGTTCTTAAGCATGGGGGAGAGTCAGCTTATGCCCATTGGTTTAATATTGCGGGCTTCCCGGTGCAGACGGATCCGCCCAACTACGAGACCTTTGCCAATCAGATTGCCACCATGCCGAAACTGATGACCCATGAGGAGGATGTGAAGGAGTACTTCCTGGAGGTGGGCCGATATTGGGTCAGGGAGTTCGGTATCGACGGCTGGCGCCTCGATGTGGCCAACGAAATCGACCATCAGTTTTGGCGGGAGTTTCGCAGGGCAGTCAAGGCAGAGAATCCGGATGCCCTGATTGTAGGTGAGCTCTGGCATGAAGCCAGCGAGTGGGTCCAGGGTGATCAGTTTGATTCTGTGATGAACTACTCGCTGCAGTATGCCTGCCTGGACTTCTTTGCCAGAGGTTCGATTCGGGCCAGATCTTTTGCCAACCGCCTGGCCAAGGTGCAGATGAACCATACCCATGCTGTCAACCTGAGCATGTTTAATCTTCTGGACAGCCATGACACCGAACGTTTTTTCACCAGCTGCGGGGGAAATGAGCAGAAATTCGCCCTGGCTGTCGCTTTCCAGCTGACCTACGAAGGCGCTCCTATGATTTACTACGGCGATGAAGTGGGTATGGAAGGCCTGACGGACCCGGATTGCCGAAGGGGCATGATCTGGGATCCAAAGAAACAGAATTTGGAGATCCTGGCCTGGTACAAGCAACTGATCGCTTTGCGCAGGCAGAACAATGTGTTGCGCAGCGGCCGCTGCCGGACAGTGTGGGCAGACAGTGCCAGCAACATCTTCGGCTTTGTCCGATTCGACCAGACTGAGCAGATTTTGGTGCTGATTAACAACCAAGGCAAGGAGCAAAGTGTTGATTTGAAGGAGATAGCCTGGCCTGTCGCGGTGCCGAAACAGGTGCAGGATTTGTTGACGCAAGAGAAGTTTGCATTGGGTGAAGCAAAGATTCCAGCATATGGGGTAAGAATATTGGCTTAAGGAAAGGGGTCCGGCAAAGGACCCCTTTCGCAGCTTCCTCAAGTTAGAAGACAGGCACAACTGCTCCTCCGTAGCTTTCGCTGATGAAGGTGCGGACCGCATCACTCAAAAGTGCGTCAGCCAGCTTGGCTAAGCTCTCCCTGTCAGCGTCTTCGGCCCTGACAGCTACTACGTTCACATAAGGAGATTCTGCTCCCTCCAGGAAGATGGCATCCTGGGCAGGGTTGAGCCCAGCCTGCAAGGCGTAGTTGCCATTAATCACTGCGCCGTCTACATCTGCCAAACTGCGGCTTAGTTGGGCAGCTTCGAGTTCAAAGAACCTGATTTGCAGTTTATTCGCGGTAATGTCAAAGATGGTGGGCACTATGCCGGCTTTAGGATCCAGCTCGATCAAGCCGGCCTCCTGCAACAGGAGGAGTGCCCGGCCGCCGTTGGTGGCATCGTTTGGAATGGCAATGGCAGCCCTTTGGGGCAGCTGGTCAAGGGAAGTATACTCCTCCGAGAACAGGCCCAGGGGTTCCACATGCACCCCAACCAGGGCGATCAGGTCTGTTCCCGCGTCCTGGTTGAAAGATTCCAAATAGGGTACATGCTGGAAAAAGTTGGCGTCCAGCTCTCCTTCATGCAGCGCTAAGTTAGGGCGCACGTAGTCTGTAAACTCAACGATCTCCAGGGAGATTCCCTGCTCCTCAAAAATGGGGACGATAACCTTCAGGATTTCAGCGTGGGGAACCGGGGTTGCCCCTACCTTAAGGCTTGCGCCGAAGGCAGTCCCGCTGCCTGCGAGCAGCACGATTAAGATACCTGCAATTAATGTTCTTTTCATAGTTTCTTCCTCCTATTGGCGATGATAGAGTTTATTGGCGATCCTGTCGCCGAGCATTTGAATGCCTTGTACCAACACTACAAGAATGATTACGGTCAGCAGCATGATATCGCCGCGGAAGCGCTGGTAACCGTAGCGGATGGCCAAATCGCCTAGGCCCCCTCCTCCGATGGAGCCTGCCATGGCAGAGTAGCCCACCAGGTTGACCGCGGTCAGGGTAACTGCCAGAACAAGGACCGGCAGTGCTTCAGGAATCAGTACTTTATAAATTATCTGCGGGGGCGAAGCCCCCATACTGATTGCCGCCTCAATAACTCCAGGATCTACTTCCCTTAATGCTCCGTCCACCAGCCTGGCCACAAAGGGGACGGCGGCCACGGTCAAAGGTACAATGGCTGCCGAGGTGCCGATAGAGGTGCCGACAACTGCCCTGGTAAAGGGGATGATGGCCACCATCAGGATGATAAAGGGTATGGAGCGGCCGATGTTGACAACTCCGCCCAGCACGCGGTGGAGCAGCGGCTGCTCCAAAATGTGGCGCGGGCCTGTTGCAGTCAGCAGGATGCCCAGGGGAAGGCCCGCCAGAGTGGCCAGGACGGTAGCGGTTCCTACCATTTGCAGAGTCTCCCGGGTGGCACTCCAGAGCATCGAAAGCATTGCTTGGCTGAACATTAGTCTAACACCTCCACTCCTACCTGGTTTTCCTGTAGAAACTCAATGGCCTGGGCAATATGTCCGTTGCTTCCCGTCAGTTCCACCATCAGCATGCCGAAGGGAGAGGCCTTCATTTTGTCGATGCGGCCAAAAAGGATGTTGACATCGATTCCGTGCCTGCGGATCATCTGGGAGATAATGGGCTGATGGGCCTTGTCATCCAGAAAAGTCAGCTTGAGCAGAGTGCTGCCCGGCTGCTGCCACTCAGAGGCCGAGAACTTAGCGGACAGGAACCCTTGCAGCATCCGCTTGGCTGCTTCAGACCGGGGGCGGGTGAACACTTCCATAACCGGGCCGGTTTCTTCTAGTACGCCATCTTCCAGCACCGCCACAGAGTCGCAGATTTCCTGGATCACTGCCATTTCATGGGTGATCAGGACTATAGTCAGCCCAAGCTCTTCGTTGATCTTCCTGAGAAGGCTGAGAACAGAGGTGGTGGTCTCTGGATCCAAGGCAGAGGTAGCCTCGTCGCAGAGCAGGATTGCCGGTTCTGTCGCTAATGCCCGGGCGATGCCGACCCTTTGCTTTTGGCCTCCGCTCAGCTGTTCCGGGAAACTCTTAAGCTTATCGTTCAGGCCAACCAAATCCGC
>JAAYSR010000199.1 GCA_012518325.1 Bacillota bacterium | reverse complement strand
TTCTTGAATGAGGATGTAACCTCCGTCCAAGACGCTCTCCAAGGTGCCCAGGACATACTAGCGGAGCAGTTCAGCGATGATCCGGCCATTCGTGCCAAGATCCGCAGGCTTACCTTTGATACAGGACTTCTGGCAAGTGAAAGAGCAGATGAAGATGTGCCTGAGGCCAGTGAGTTTCAGATGTACTTTGATTACTTTGAAGATGTGGCAAAAATTCCGCCCCACAGGATTCTAGCGTTAAACCGCGGCGAGCGCTTAAAAGCGTTAAAAGTGAAAATCCAGGTCGACGTGGAAAAGATCCATGCCCTCTTGCATAAAGAGATTGTCAGGGACAGCAGTTCTCCTGCCCTTCCCTACATAGTGGAAGCTATCAAAGACAGCTATGCAAGGCTTTTAGCCCCCAGCCTGGAGCGGGACATCCGCCGCAGCCTTACGGAAAAGGCGGAGGAGCATGCTATCCAGATTTTTGCCAAGAACCTGCGGGACCTGCTGATGCAAAGCCCCGTGCGGGGTCATAGGATCCTCGGCATCGATCCGGCCTATCGCACCGGCTGCAAGGTTGTGGCTGTCAGTGAGTTTGGCGAACTGCTGGAGCATACTGCCATCTATCCCCATGAACCCCAGAAGCGCTGGAGCGAAGCAATAGATGTTCTGCGGTCACTAATTGATAAGCACAATCTGTCACTGATCACCATCGGCAATGGAACAGCCAGCCGCGAAACAGAACAGCTGGCTGCCGAACTGATTAGAGAACATAAACCTCAGCTGCAGTACCTGGTAGTCAACGAAGCCGGCGCCTCAGTTTACTCCGCCTCCGAGCTTGCCCGGGAGGAATTCCCTGACCTGGATGTTTCCATGCGGGGGGCAGTCTCCATTGCCCGCAGAGTGCAAGATCCCCTGGCAGAACTCGTGAAAATCGATCCCAAGTCCATAGGGGTGGGACAGTACCAGCACGATGTAAATCAAAAGGAACTGGCCAATACTCTGGATCAGGTTGTAGAAAGCTGCGTAAACCATGTGGGGGTAGAACTTAACACCGCTTCCAGCGCGCTGCTGCGGCATGTAGCCGGACTGTCCGCCCGGGTGGCCGACAACATCGTGAGTTATCGGAGCGAGAACGGCGTCTTCCAAACCCGTTCAGAACTGAAGAAAGTTAAGGGGCTGGGCCCCAAGTCCTTTGAACAGGCGGCGGGCTTTTTGCGTATTGCCAACGGCTCCAGGCCCCTGGACAACACCGCAGTGCATCCTGAGTCCTATCAGCTGGCGCAGCAGATCTTGGAGCAAATAGGTTTCAGCGAGCAGGATCTGCAGGACCGGCAGGCCCTGAGTCAGATCAGGGAGAAGCTGAAGTCCCTTGACCCAAAAAAGCTAGCCAACACGCTAAATGCAGGCGAACCTACAGTGCGGGACATTATCGCTTCCCTGGGCCAGCCGGGGCGGGATCCCAGAGATGAACTTCCCCCGCCGCTTTTCCGGGCAGATGTGCTCAGCATGGAAGATTTAAAGCCTGGCATGGTGTTGCAGGGAACGGTGCAGAATGTTGTAGATTTCGGAGCCTTTGTCGATATTGGCGTAAAAAAAGCAGGCCTGGTGCATATTTCGCAGCTCAGCGACAGGTATGTCAGGCATCCAACTGACGTGGTCCAGGTCGGCGATATAGTTACAGTGCGGATTTTAAATGTAGATCCGGCCCTGGAGAGAATCAGCCTCAGCATGAAAACAGAACAGTAAAGCAAAAAGGGCTGCGGCAAGAGAACTAAACACGTTCCTTGCAGCAGCCCGGTTTTCTTTCTCAGACGCTGTTACTCCACAACAATTGCGAACTGGTACCAGTTGTGAGCTGCATCAATCAGCTCGTCGGCCGCATAATAGCGGTCCTTCCCCATGGGCTGGCCGTCGGGATACTTCCTCCCCCAACTGTTGGGATCGTAGACTTCAAAATAAGTTAGATCATCAACCTCAGCATAGCCCTTTACCACCAGAAAATGGCCGTCGGCATAGTCGTAAAACCTGTTCACTCGCCGTTGGGGATTTTCTTCCCTGGTAATATAGTTCATGTCAATGCACAGAACTGCAATCTTGCCTTCATCTATGACGCCCTTGAGGTCAGCTATGGCAACCTCCTTGTCCCACTCCAGAAACATGGTGGAATAGGGCTGGCCAAGGGCTTCGAAATAGCGGAAGAAGATGTTGGTTCGCCACCAGGCGCCGTAGGCAGGATACATATTTCTGGCATCTTCGCCCGTTCCTTCAAACTCTGCATCTACCCACTTCATCGCCATGGCAGCTGATGACGGACCGCAGTTGCTGTTGGCATGTTCACCGGTGTCCCTCTGATCAATATACCAATTATAGTCCCGGTTGTTGCCAACGTACTTGTGAAGAACTTCCCCGCCAAACCACTCCGCCAGGTTGTCCCGAATTGCTGCCTCGTGCTCGGCGTGCACCGTGCCGACAAAGGCCAACAGCAAAGCGAGTGCCCAAAGGGCTGTAACCCGGCTTCTAGAACTCATCTTCATTAGACCTGCCCTCCCTGTCAGTCAGTACCTTTAGAAGCGTTACGCCTCTTCCCTTTTCGCAGTCAGCCATTGGTGAATGCCCTGGGCCGCACGCTTCCCTGCGCCCATGGCGCTGATTACCGTGGAAGCTCCTGTGGTAATATCGCCGCCGGCCCACACGCCTGGAAGACTTGTGGCGCCGTACTCATCAAAGGTGGCAATATTCCCCCACTTGTTCAGCTCCAATCCGTCCACCCTGGTGGTCAGCATGGGGTTCGCCCCTTGCCCAACCGCTACAATCACGGTCTCTACTTCCAGCGTGAACAAGGAACCTGGGATCTCAACCGGCCTTCTCCGGCCGCTGCTGTCAGGTTCACCAAGCTGCATCCTGACACATTCCATGGCTCGGACGCGGAACTTTTCATCCCCTAGAATGCGGGCGGGATTTGTGAGGAGCTGGAACTTGATGCCTTCTTCTTCAGCATTTTCGATCTCCTCATGGCGTGCGGGCATTTCTTCCCTGCTCCGCCGGTAGACAATTGTCACTTCTTCAGCACCTAGCCGAAGGGCAACTCTGGCAGCATCCATGGCTACGTTGCCTGCGCCGATAACCGCCACACGGCGGCCTACCTTAATCGGTGTGTCATATTCCGGGAAAAGATATGCTTTCATCAGGTTGGCCCTGGTCAAAAACTCATTGGCGCTGTAGACGCCGTTCAGGTTCTCCCCGGGAATATTTAAAAAGTACGGCAAACCTGCACCGGTACCAATAAAGGCCGCCGCGTACTTGCCGGAAGACAGCATCTCATTGAAGTCCAGGGTCAGGCCCACTGCCACGTTGGTATATATATTGACGCCCAGCGATTTTACGTATTCTACCTCTTCATCTACAATCGACTTGGGCAGGCGGAATTCAGGAATGCCGTAGCGCAGCACTCCCCCTGTATCATGCAGTGCTTCAAATATATCTACTTCATAGCCGTAGGCGGCTAAATCTGCGGCGCAGGTCAGCCCTGCCGGGCCCGATCCGATTACCGCAATGCGTTCTTTGTACTTGGGCTTATCCTGCGACCTTTCCGCCGTCTCACCCCGGGCTTTTTTGGCAGCACTGGCCTGGTCAGCAACAAAACGCTCCAGCATGCCAATGGCAATAGGCTGTCCCCTTCTAGCCAAAACGCAGACTTGCTCACACTGCGTCTCCTGGGGGCACACCCGGCCGCATACCGCGGGCAGGCTGTTTTTCTCTTTAATCTTTGCATCTGCAGCTTCGAAATCGCCTTGGAGTACCAGCTGAATGAACTCAGGGATAGGAACTTCCACAGGGCAGCCGCTGACACATGGCCTGTGCCTGCAGTTCAGGCAGCGTTCGGCCTCGGCAATAGCCATTTCAGGGTCCAGTCCCAGGGCTACCTCTTTGAAATCAGTACTGCGCTCGTTAGGATCACGCCTGGGCATCTCAACTCGGGTCCTGCTTGCTTTTGTCATTGCTGCTTATTACCTCCCATAAGTCTTGCACGCTTCAGCATGCTCTTCTTGATCCCTGTAATATCCCTGTCTCAGCACCAGCTCATCAAAGTTAACTGCATGTCCGTCAAAATCGGGCCCGTCTACACAGGCAAACCGAGTTTCGCCATTTATGGAAACCCGGCAGCCGCCGCACATGCCGGTACCATCGATCATAATGGAGTTCAGACTGACCAGTGTAGGCAGATCAAACTCCTTGGTCACTTTGCAGGCAGCCTGCATCATCCGGGCAGGTCCGATGGCTATGGCCAAATCAAACTTTTCGCCCTGTTCAAGCAGTCGGCGCAGGGGATCTGTTACAAGCCCCTTCTCTCCGAAACTGCCGTCATCGGTCACGATAATCACTTGGTCGCTGAGGCTCTCTACTTCATCCCGAAGAATTAACAGGTCTTGGGAGCGAGCGCCCATGATAGAAACAATTTCCGCACCTTTTTTCCGGTAGGCACGCAAGAGCGGCAGCATTGGCGCGGTTCCAATCCCGCCCATCACCGCAACAAGCCGCTTCACATTTTCATCAATCTCAGTTGCAGTGCCTAGAGGACCGAGGACATCCCGCACCGCATCCCCGACTTCAAGTTTAACAAGATCCTTCGTACTTTTCCCGACCGCCTGGATAATCAGGGTCAGGGTGCCGCGTTCAGGATCACTGTTGCTGATGGTCAAAGGGATTCTTTCACCAACCTCTGAAACCCGGACTATGACAAAATTGCCTGCCCTTGCCTTGGCGGCCGTCAGGGGGGCTTCAATTACCATGCGGTAAATATTTTCAGCTAACAGGTCTTTTTCAAGGACCTTATACATTACATCGCCTCCTGCTTCAGGTGCATGCACAGCC
>JAAYSR010000198.1 GCA_012518325.1 Bacillota bacterium | reverse complement strand
TGGCCAACACCTTCGGGCCTGCAAAGCCCTCTATCTCAGCCCCTTCCAGGATTTCCACGCCCTTCTTGCGCAGCGTGCGCAGCATGAACTGCTGCAGGTCCCGATCCAGGCTGCCCAGGACGGAGTACCTTTCCAGCACCGTAACTTTACTGCCTAAGGCGTTAAACAGCACAGCGAACTCAATACCTACAACCCCGCCGCCCACTACAACCAGTTCCCGGGGAATCTCGGGGAAATTCAGCGCTCCGGTGCTCGTCACCGCGTGCCCCTCTGCCAAAGAGCCTTCCAAGCCCGGAATGGGCGGAAGGTTGGGCCTGGAGCCGGTGGCAATGATCAGATGCTCCGCAGTAAGCACCTGGCCCTCTACATTGATGGTGTGAGGGTCCACGACCTCTCCCCAGCCGCTCACCACTTCCACGCCGTTTTTCTGGAGCAGGCCCCGAACCCCCGAAGTGAGCTGCCCCACCACACTGTCTTTCCGCCGGAGCATGGCGGCCCAGTCCAGGGAAATCTCATTCTTGCCCGCTAATTGAATCCCGTAGGTTTCTGAGTTCAGCATATCCTGGTACACCTTGGCGCTTTTCAAGAGCGTCTTGGTGGGAATGCAGCCTTCGTTAAGGCACACGCCCCCCACCTCTGACTTTTCTATGAGTACGGTTTCAGCCCCGAGCTGGGCGGCCTTGATGGCCGCCACGTAGCCTCCGGGACCTCCGCCGAGAATGGCAATTTTGTAATCCAATTTGATCCCTCCCTTGGGTCAGCTGAGGAGCAGCAGCCGCGGCTCCTGCAGCAGCCCCTTCAGGCGCTGCATAAACCTGCCGGCACTGCCCCCGTCGATGAAGCGGTGATCGAAAGCCAAGGTTACAGGGAGCATGTGCCGAATCACGATGGCATCATCTTCACTGACCACAGGCTTTTTCGTGATGGTGCCGATGCCGAGGATCGCAGCTTCCGGATGCTTGATCACCGGCAGTCCGGAAAGGGCCCCCACCGCACCGTAGTTGGTTAAAGTAAAGGTGCCGCCCTGGATCTCATCCAGCGTCAGGGTGCGCGCCTTCGCTTTTTCCGCCAGCACCGCAACCTGCCTGGCCAGGGGCAGAATGCCCAGCCCGTCGGCATTTTTGATCACAGGTACTAACAGGCCGTCGGCGGTATCTACCGCAATGCCGATGTTGTACTGCTTTTTCACCACAATTTCTTGGGCGAACGCATCAAAGCCGGCATTAAACACCGGAAATTCCTGCAGGGCCAAAACCGCAGCCTTGATGATAAAGGCCATATAGGTGAGCTTGGCACCCTGGCCTTCCGCCAGTTCCTTAGCTTCGCTTCTAAAGCGAACCAGTTCGGTAACATCGAACTCATCCATTACAGCCGCATGGGGTATTTCCTGTTTGGAAAGGGACATAGTCCTGGCTGCGGCCTTGCCCAGCTGCGTGAGGGGCACCCTCTCTTCCAGCGCAGGTACCGCGCCGTTAGACGCTGCAGACGAAGAGACTGCAGCCGGGGAAGGGTCATCTTCCCTCTTGCCCCCAAGGAGCCCGGCGGCTTTGTGAATGTCTTCTTTCATCACCCTCCCCGCAGGGCCTGTGCCCTGGACCTGGGTGATGTCCACCCCAAGTTCCCTGGCCAGGTGCCTGGCGACAGGGGTGGCCAGAACCTTCTGCCTAGCAGGGACAGGGGCTCCGCTGCCTGCCTCCCGGCTTGTGGCCAGTACGACTGACGAAGTCTCCAGCATGCCAACCACGCCGGCGTTTTCTTCTTCTACTGCTTCCATCTGGGCTGGTTCAGGCTCAGGCTTGGTCTTGGGCACCGCCCCGTTTTCGCCGATGGTGACTACCACGTCCCCTACATTAATGGTATCCCCAACTGCGCCATGCCTGGACAAAACAGTGCCCGCGGCCGGGGACGGTATTTCCGCATTGACCTTATCCGTTTCCACCAGAAACAGGGAGTCTCCCTCCTTGACCTTCTGCCCCACATCTACAAACCATTTGAGAATCACACCTTCGGCGATTCCTTCGCCGATATCGGGAAACCTAAATTCAAGCATAGTCAACTCTCCCCTCTAGTAGTTGGCAACTTTTCTGATGCCGTAGGCCATCCGCTGCGCATCCAGGAAGTAGTGGTGCTCGCCTCTGGGAATGGGAATCGTGACGTCAAAGCCGGCAATCCGGGCAGGCGGCGCTTCCAGGTAGAGGAAAGCCCCTTCGTTGACCAACGCTATCAGCTCTGCCCCCGGCCCGAAGGATTTGGCCGCCTCGTGAACTGCCACAAAGCGTCCGGTTTTCTTCACCGACTCGAGGATGGCATCCCGGTCGATAGGTGAGATGGTGCGCAAGTCGATCACCTCTGCGCTGATGCCTTCCTCCGCCAAAAGCTCTGCAGCCTTAAGCACTTCATGGACATAGGCGCCCCAGGACACCACTGTTACATCAGTCCCTTCCCTTAAAACTTTGGCCTTGCCGATGGGAATGGTGTAGTCCTCTTCCGGAACCTCCTGCCTGAAGGCCCGGTAGATCTTGGAGGGTTCCAGGAAAATTACCGGATCTTCGTCCCGGATCGCCGAGAGCAAAAGGCCCTTGGCATCATAGGGCGTAGACGGCGTGACCACCTTCAGCCCGGGGATATGGCCAAGGAGCGTGTCCAGGCTCTCGGAATGGTGTTCCAACGCTTTAATTCCGCCGCCGTGGGGCATGCGAATCACCATGGGCAGGCTGAGTCTGCCCCGGGTGCGGTTCCGCATGCGGGCCACATGGGAGATAATCTGGTTGTAGGCGGGGTAGATAAAGCCGGAAAACTGGATTTCCGCCACCGGCCTCAGCCCGTTAATGGCCATACCCACAGCAGTGCCGATGATGGCAGATTCCGCCAGGGGCGTATCAAACACCCGCTTTTCCCCGTACTTCTGCTGCAAACCTACAGTTGCCCGGAATACGCCGCCTTCCAGCCCCACGTCTTCACCAAAGACTACAACACTCTCATCACGGCCGAGCTCCAAATCCAGGGTGTGATTAACTGCGCTGATCAGGTTCATAACCGCCATTTACTCCACCTCCTTGAGGTACTGCACATACTCTTCATACTGCTCAGTCAAGTGCGCAGGAGTTTCCTGGAAGTGATAGTGGAAAATATCTTCCAGTCTGGTCTCTCCGCTGGCTTCCACCTTGCGGAACACCTCCAGCGCTTCCTGGCTGTACTGTTCAATCAGGCTGAGATCGTCCCCTTCGCTCCAGACTCCCCTCTTGGTTAGATAGGCCTTCATCCGCCTGATGGGATCCTTGACCTGCCACTGTTCCACTTCTTCATCCTGGCGGTACTTGGTAGGATCGTCAGAGGTGGTATGGGCGCCGAGGCGATAAGTGTAGGCTTCAATCAAAGTGGGGCCGCCGCCGGACCGGGCTCTCTCCACAGCTTCTTTCGTGGCGGCATACATCGCCATCAGGTCGTTGCCGTCTGCCAAAATGCCGGGAATGCCTGCCGCTACTGCCTTTTGGACCAGAGTTTCAGCCCTGGTCTGTTTCTGCCTGGCCACTGAGATTGCATACTGGTTGTTCTGGATGATAAAAACAACGGGCGCATTAAAAACACCCGCGAAATTGAGGGCTTCGTTAAAGTCGCCGGTGGAGGTTCCCCCGTCGCCAACGTAAGCCACAGTCACATCTTTTTCCCCTTTGATATTGCTCGCCATGGCAATGCCGACTGCATGCTGCAGCTGGGAAGCAATGGGAACTGCAATGGGCAGCACCCGGACATGTTCAGGAAACTGGCTGCCGAACTCATTGCCGTACCAGTAAAGATATACCTTTTCCAAATCCACTCCCCGCAGCAGCCAGGCCCCCAGTTCCCTAAAGGCCGGCACCAGCCAGTCCTTTTCCGCCATGGCTGCCGCAGAACCCACCTGGGCAGCCTCCTGGCCCGTGTTGGGGGCATAGGTCAGCATGCGGCCCTGACGCTGCAGTTTTAGGGCGTTGTCATCGGCGCACCTAGTTTTCACCATTACTTTATAAAGCTCCAGCCATTCCTGATCGCTCAGCTCAGGAACAAGATCCGGTCTAAGGATTATCCCGTTCTCATCCATAATCTGAAACATGTTGCCGTGCAATGGACCGTACTGTTCAACTAACATGGGCAGCACATCCTTTTCAGATATATTTATTACCAATTTGGTTATATTAAGTATAGCAAGAATGAGAACCGTTTTCAATCATTCCAGGAAAAAAAAGGCCAGGTCCGATCAATTTAGTGCAGCTGCACCAAAGAGACCTGGTACCTGGCAGAAAAGACTGCTCAGTTAGCTAGAGAAGGAAAGGCGGGATTACTAACAAGAGCAGCAGCAGACTGATGATCAGCATCACTTTTTGAATTTGTTCAAGTGCCGTTTGCAGGCGAATCTGGGCAATCGCGAAAGTGTCCGGCCCAGAGACTACCACCCGGTTGATAGGCTCCCCGACCCTGCCAAAGAGGCGGGCGCCTGCATTCCCGTTCACATCACGGGTAATGCTGTCCACCAGCGTATCGCCGCTGTAAAAGTCAGCGGTGTACGTGGATACGCCGAAGAAGAAAGGCTCCAGTTCGAAACCGAAAATGCGGGCAGAGTCGGAGAGCTCCATGGTCAGAATGTTCTGGTCTACAGTATAGAGGACATCTGGATTGGCACTCTCAGAAAAGGGCGGCGATGACCAGGTGGCCCAGCCGTCAGGAACCGGACCGAGCTTTTGCATTGGGGTGCTGAAAGTAACAGTTATGCCGTTATCTGTGATGAAGTCATGCAGACTTCCGGAAGGAAGATTGGAGATATCGATCTTGGTTGTGGCAGCCAGATATCCCGGGGTTGGCACAGGTATGGCCTGACCGTTGGTTACAATTCCATCTTCAAATACAGCTGCCTCCTGCATGCCTTCAACCGATGCACTGAAATTGTTCAGTTCGCTCAAAGTGTGTTCACCTCCCTATATGCTTCTGAAGGGCAGCACTTCTTGCGTACTTATCAATATGCCAAGCCGCCCTGGGTGGAGATGAACAGCTTTTCTTATTTGGGGCCTGCCCCTAGATCAATTCTCTACAATTTAACCATTATTCGTAAAATTGATCGAGGGACAGGCCCCGATCTTACATGGTCACTTCAACGAGGTGAACCTGACCGTCGGCAAAGAGGGGCAGCCGGCTGCCGGGCAGCTCCCTGCCGTCCACGATTATCTTGGTGACTCCCTTGCTGGCGCCGTTAGGATTGCTGATGCGGATCCGGTAGCGGCTGCCGCGGAACTCCCGCTCCACAGTGTATTCTTGCCAGGACGGCGGGATGCAGGGATCAATCACCAGTCCGTCCCAGTCGGGCTTGACGCCGAGGATGGCTTGGGTGACGGCGACATAGTTCCAGGCCGCAGTGCCGGTGAGCCAGGAGTTTTTCGCCTGTCCGAAGTTGACGGCATCCCTGCCGGCAATCATCTGGGCGTAGACGTAGGGTTCCAGGCGGTGCAGCTCTGAGATCTCTTCCCGGTAAGCCGGGCAGATCTTTCTGTAAAGCTCAAAGGCCCTCTGACCGCGGCCGATCACAGTTTCTGCAATCATCACCCAGGGGTTGTTGTGGCAGAAGATGCCGGCGTTTTCCTTGTAACCGGGAGGGTAGGAAGAGATTTCCCCCAGCTCGGGATAGTACCTGGAATAGGCAGGAGTGTTTAAGATGATGCCGTGTTCAGTCTCCAGGTGCTCAGCCACCGAGTCCAGAGCCTGCCGGGCCTGACCGCCTTCCACGCCGATTCCCGCCATAACGCAAAAGCCCTGGGGCTCAATGAAGATCTTGCCTTCAGCGCACTCCCTGCTCCCCACCTTGCGCCCGGCTGCGTCATAGGCCCGCAGAAACCACCTGCCGTCATAGCCGTGCTTCAGCACTGTGGCGATCATGTCCTCCATATGCCCCCTGGCTCTTTCTGCTTCCTCCTCCAGGCCCCGCCTGCGGCAAAGCTCAATAAAATCCGGGGCGGCGTAGACAAAGAGGCCGGCAATAAAGACAGATTCAGCTACAGGGCCTTCGGACGGTCCGGTGGTTTGGAAGGGCTCGCCAGGCTCTTCCGAGAAACAGTTAAGGTTGAGGCAGTCGTTCCAGTCTGCCCGTCCGATTAAGGGCAGGCCGTGGGGCCCGAGGTTGTTGATCACATGGTAGAAGGACCTCTTCAGGTGTTCGAAAAGGCTCGCTGTATTCTGCTGATCACTGTCAAAGGGGACCTCTTCATCCAGGATGGCAAAATCCCCGGTCTCCTTGATATAAGCTGCAGTACCAACAATCAGCCAGAGGGGATCGTCATTAAAGCCTGAGCCGATGTCGTGGTTGCCCTTCTTGGTCAAAGGCTGGTACTGGTGGTAGGCGCTGCCGTCGGCGAACTGGGTGGCGGCGATGTCTAAAATGCGCTGGCGGGCCCTCTCCGGCACCTGGTGGACAAAGCCCAAGAGGTCCTGGTTGGAATCGCGAAAGCCCATGCCCCGGCCGATGCCCGACTCAAAGTAGGAGGCGCTGCGGGACATGTTAAAGGTCACCATGCACTGATACGGATTCCAGATATTGACCATGCGGTCAAGTTTCTCATCACCGCTTTCTATCTGGAACTTGCCTAAGAGATCGTCCCAGTAGGCCTTCAGTTCAGCCAGGGCCTTTTCCACCTGGACATCTGTCTGGAACTGCGCCATCATCTGCTTTGCTTTAGTTTTGCTAATGACGCCCGGTGAAGCCCATTTTTCTTCTTTTGGGTTTTCCACATAGCCCAGGATGAAGATCAATGATTTCTCCTCCCCAGGGGCCAGCTCCAGCTGAATTTGGTGGGAACCAATGGGGGACCAGCCGCTGGCCAGGGAGTTCTTTGCCCCATTGCAGAGCACCGCCTCAGGATCCGCAAATCCGTTATACATCCCCAAGAAGCTCTCCCGGTCTGTTTCAAAGCCGGCTATAGGGCTGTTTACAGAGAAAAAGGCATAGTGGTTCCGGCGCTCGCGGTACTCAGTCTTGTGGTAAATAGCGGATCCCTCCACCTCCACCTCGCCGGTGCTGAGGTTGCGCTGGAAGTTGGTCATATCGTCATGGGCATCCCACAGACAGAACTCCACGAAAGAAAACAGGGACACAGACTTGGCCTGGTCTGTCTCGTTTTTCAGTCTTATCTGCATTATTTCCCCATTGAAAAAAAGTGGCACAAAGAAAAGCTGCTCTGCCCGCAGACCTCCCCTGGCCCCGCAAATTTTGGTGTAGCCAAGCCCGTGACGGCACTCGTAGAAAGAGAGCTCCTTTTTCATGGGTTTGAAGCTTGGCGTCCAGCAGTCTCCTCCATCGTTGATGTAAAAATAGCGGCCTCCGTCATCCAGCGGCACATTGTTGTACCGATAGCGGGTGATCCGCCGCAGCCTGGCATCCTGGTAGAAAGAGTATCCGCCAGCTGTGTTGGAAATCAGGCTGAAGAATTCCTGGGATCCCAGGTAGTTGATCCATGGATAGGGAGTCTGCGGCGTTGTAATCACATACTCCCTGTTGCGGTCGTCGAAGTAACCGAATTTCACGTTGCCCACCCCTTTAGTCTTTTCTTAAATAATTCACCGTTATCCACTTTTTCCCTTTATTCCCTGCCCCTGGTTAATCCCTTCCCCTTTTGCTGTGGACAATTGTCTCTGATCCGCCGACGGAACGAACATGTAATTGTCCAAGGCGGAAAACTATGGTAAACTAATTACACCAATTGTAATCAGGGAGGGACGTAGTTTGAGCAAAGAAGAAAGAAGAAACAAAGTGTTGGAAGTGCTGAACAAAGCCAAGGCCATGGAGCTGCAAGCTATTCACCAGTATATGCACCAGCATTACATCCTCGATGATATGGATTATGGCGAGCTGGCCAAGCAGGTCAAGCTGATTGCCATCGACGAAATGCGCCATGCCGAAGCCCTGGCCGAAAGAATCATGGAACTGGGCGGCGAGCCCACAACCCAGCTGTCCGGTCCTGTGGTCAAGGGACAGAATCTCAAGGAGATTTTCCCCTTTGACGCCAATGAAGAGGACGAAGCCGTTGAGGCTTACACCGAGTTCGCCAAAATCTGCCGCGACAACGGCGACACCGTTTCAGCCCGTCTCTTTGAAACAATCATCGAACATGAGCTGGACCACTTCAACTGGTTTGACAATGTGAATACCCACATCGAAAACCTCGGCGATGCCTATCTCTCACGCCTGGCCGGCACAGACGCCTCAACCGGCCCTGCCAAGGGCTTTGCCTTTGGTGACGAATAACAGCTTCAAAAATGCGAAAGCCCCTGTCCCAGGGGCTTTTTCACTATGCTTCCACATCAAGGATAGAGCCTAGATGGGGATTTACCGAGAGCTCTAAGACCTTGGCTGATTCCAGCAGCTTCAGCAGGTCGCCGGCCTGGACCTCCATAGCGTCCTTGGCCATTCCGACCAGGCGGGTTCCCACCGCCAGCTGAAGTTCCTGCGCTTTGAGAGATGAAGCCAGTGAGGCAATGTTCATGACCATACCCGCCACCGCCCTTGATCCTGATGATTACTCAATGCCCAGTTCGCCCAGGAGCAAAATCGCGGTTCTGATTGCATCCTGGCATACTTCCCGTTTGCTTCCTCCGTACTTCTCCTTAGCCTCCAGATCCCTGGGATCATACCCGAGGAGATCACGGCAGAGGAGCGTACCTTTGCTGTCGGCAAACTTTTCCATAAACTTCAGGGTGCGCTCGCCCATGCGCCTCTTGCCGTCCAAGTCATCGGCCAGGCAGGTTCCTTCCCTCAGACCAAGGACCATCAGGGCGCCGGTCACAGCCCCGCACACTTCACCGCAGCGCATTCCGCCTCCAAAACCTGCCGCGAGCTTAAGGGCGAGCTTGGCCTGCTCCTGATCTGCGAAGGCTCCGACAACGGATTGGGCACAGTTGAATCCTCCGTCAAATAATCTAAAGGCGACATCGATTCTATCGTTCATTGATCCATCCCCTTCCGCCATGCTGTGCACATAGAAATACTTCCCCTTGCCCATCAGCAACTCCTGCTGCGAAAGCAAATGCTGACTCATTGTCCTTTCCAGCCAACCACTACAATGCCTTCATTGCCGGATGTCTCCAAGCGCACCAGGTCTGGGCAGTCCGAGACGTCCAAGTGCTTCAGCTGGTTTTCTGCACAGACAATTTCCTTTAAGGATGGGCATCGGTCGACCAGCAAGGCTGACAGCCTGTTCCTTTGGCAGCTGACACTTTCCAATCTGTCAAGTTTACTCAGGTCAAGGATCTCCAGCTCATTGTCGCTGCAGGCGAGTTCTCTCAACCATATACAGCTGCTTAGATCCAGCTGCTCCAGGCTATTGTCAACACAGATCAGAACCTGCAGATCCCCACACGCGGACACATCCAGTTCAGACAGTTTATTGTCTGAGCAGACAAGCGTCACCAGCGATGGACAGCCCCTCACGTTTAGACTCGTCAATTTGTTGGTGTCACACCACAGTGTTTCCAGACCTCCGCACTCCGTCACATCCAGTTCAGCCAAGGCATTGTTTCCGCAGGAAAGATAATTAAGCGCCCCTAGTCCACTCACATCCAGGGATCTCAGCTGGTTGAAACTGCAGTTAAGGAACTCAAGAGAGTCGCAATCAGCCGTAATATCCAACGCCTTCAGTTTATTCCACTGGCACTCAAGCTCTTCAAGGGCGGTGCAGCCGGCAACGTCCAAGTGTG
>JAAYSR010000031.1 GCA_012518325.1 Bacillota bacterium | reverse complement strand
TTGAACATGCGCCATTTTGACGTGCAGCTCTTAGGCGGCATCATTCTTCACCAGGGCCGAATTGCCGAGATGAAGACAGGTGAAGGCAAGACGCTGGTTGCCACACTGCCCGTCTACCTCAATGCTTTAACCAAGCAGGGTGTGCATGTGGTCACTGTCAATGACTACCTGGCCAGGCGTGACGCAGAGTGGATGGGTCAAATATATGAGTTTCTGGGGTTATCTGTCGGAGTTGTTGTCAACGGGCTGAGCTTTGCAGAACGGAAAACAGCTTACAGTGCTGATATAACCTACGGCACTAACAACGAGTTTGGCTTTGACTACTTGAGGGACAATATGGTTGTGTCCCCTGAACAGATGGTGCAGAGGCCTCTCCATTACGCCATTGTGGACGAAGTGGACTCGATTTTGATCGACGAGGCCAGAACTCCCCTCATTATTTCAGGGGCTGCTGAGGATTCAGCCAGGCATTATATGCGCTTTGCCCAAATCGTTCCCCAGCTAAGGCCGGAACGGGATTACAATGTGGATGAAAAGGCACGGACTATAGCTATAACCGAAGAGGGCGTCGCCCGTGTGGAGAAGATTTTAGGCATTGACAACTTATTTGACGATGTGCACTTTGAGTTGAACCATTACCTGAACCAGGCGCTGAAAGCGAAAGAGTTTTTTGTCCGTGACCGTGATTACGTGGTGAAAGATGGCGAAGTGATTATAGTAGATGAGTTCACTGGGCGCCTGATGCCCGGGAGACGTTATTCCGACGGCCTGCACCAAAGTATTGAGGCTAAAGAAGGGGTTTCGGTATTGAAGGAAAGCCAAACCCTGGCATCCATCACTTACCAGAACTACTTCAGAATGTATGAGAAGCTGGCGGGTATGACCGGCACAGCGAAAACCGAAGAAGAAGAGTTCCGGAAAATCTACGGCCTTGATGTAGTGGTGATTCCCACCAACAAGCCCATGATCAGAAAAGACCTGCCGGATGCGGTGTACAAAACCGCTAAAGGCAAGGAACGGGCCATCATCAGAGACATTGTGGAACGCCACAGCAAGGGCCAGCCGGTGCTGGTGGGGACCATCAGCATTGAGAGCTCGGAAAAGTACAGTGCGATGCTCAAGCGGGAGGGCATTCCCCATCAGGTGCTGAATGCCAAGTATCACGATAAAGAGGCGGAAATCGTCAAGTACGCAGGCCAGAAGGGCATGGTTACCATTGCCACAAACATGGCCGGACGGGGTACCGATATCGTCCTTGGTGAAGGTGTAGTCGAGTTGGGCGGCCTTCACATCATCGGAACCGAACGCCATGAGTCCAGGCGCATTGACAATCAGCTGCGGGGACGGGCCGGCCGCCAAGGGGATCCAGGTTCCTCCCAGTTTTATGTCTCTATGGAGGACGACATTATGCGCCTCTTTGGTTCGGAGCGCATTATGGGGATCATGGATCGCCTCGGCTGGGAAGAGGACCAGGTGATTGACCATCCGCAAATCAGCAAGGGTATCGAAAATGCCCAAAAGCGCGTGGAAAGCCGCCACTTTGAAATCAGAAAACAGGTTCTGGAATACGACGATGTAATGAATCAGCAGCGTGAAGTGATTTACGGACAAAGGCGGGGGGTTCTCCTGGACGAGAACATTTCGGAGCAAATTTCGGCAATGTTTGAACCGGTCTTTGAACGTTTGGTCCAGCGCTATGCTGATGAGAAAATTATCCCTGAAGAATGGGATCTGGAGGGTTTGCGGCAGCAGTATGCCGAGATTGTCGGCAAGCCTTTGCCGCTGACTGTAGACGAACTTGGCGATCTGACGCCTGAAGAAATAGTGCAAAGGCTGGTGGGCCTGGCCAAGGAGGCCTATGCCCAGCGGACTGCGGAGTATGGTCTGGATTTGCAGAGACAGATTGAAAAGGTCGTTCTGCTGCAGATTATTGATCAGAAGTGGATGAACCACCTCAGTGCCATGGACGATTTGCGGGAAGGCATAGGCTTGAGGGCTCTGGCCCAGCGGGATCCGTTGCTGGAGTACCGTTTTGAGGCTTATCAGATGTTTCAGGAGATGGTCAACAGTATCCAGGAAGATACAATCAGCATGCTCTTTAAGGTGCGTCTGGCAGAGGAGCGAACCCTCACTCAGCCAAAGGATCGGCTGGCCGGTGCCCAGACTAACCAGGGAGAGGCCGTGAAGCAGGAACCCCGCCGGGTCGAGCAGAAAGTCGGCCGCAACGATCCCTGCCCTTGCGGGAGCGGGAAGAAGTACAAAAAGTGCCATGGGAGGTAGTCTAATGCGGGAGTTGCTATCAGACTTAGGTAGACGAATCGAGGAAATGCGGGGGTATCTTTGACATTGATGCGAAAGAGGCTCGGCTGCAGGAACTCGAGGAGGCGATGCTGGAAGAGGGTTTCTGGGATAACCAGGAATTGGCCCAGCAGACTGCCAAGGAGATCAGTTCTGTAAAGAGAACTATCCAGGAGTGGAGAAGGGTCAGCAGGCTTCATGATGATGCTGTGACTCTGGTGGAACTGCTGGATGAAACCGAAGATCACGGCCTTGAGGCAGAGCTGGATGCCCTGATGCCCACTCTCCAGCGGGCAGTGGACGAACTGGAGCTGGCGTCGCTGCTGGACGGTGAGTATGATTCTAATAACGCAATTTTGACAATTCACCCCGGAGCCGGGGGGACGGAATCTCAGGATTGGGCCTCCATGCTGCTGCGTATGTATACGCGCTGGGCTGAAGATCAGGGCTACACCGTAGAGGTCCTGGACTACCAGCCGGGAGAGGAAGCGGGCCTGAAGGATGTCACCCTTTTGATCAAAGGGGAGAACGCTTATGGGTATCTCAGGAGCGAAAAGGGTGTGCACCGTTTGGTGCGCATATCTCCCTTTGATTCTTCGGGTCGCAGGCATACGTCCTTTTCCTCAGTAGAAGTGTTGCCGGAGATTGAAGATGATGTAACGGTAGAGATCAAACCTGAAGATTTGAGGGTGGATACCTATCGGGCCAGCGGGGCCGGGGGCCAGCATGTAAACAAGACGGACTCGGCCATCCGGATCACACACCTGCCTACGGGAATTGTGGTGCAATGCCAGTCAGAGCGGTCTCAGCATGCCAACCGTGAAGCGGCGCTGAAGATTCTCAAAGCACGCCTCTTGGAGCGGCAGTTGGAAGAACAACGGGCCAAAATGGAGAGTCTAAAGGGTCAACAGCAGGACATAGCCTGGGGCAGTCAGATTCGTTCCTACGTATTTTGCCCCTATACCATGGTTAAGGACCATCGCACCAACATAGAAGTGGGCAATGTCGATGGTGTCATGGACGGCGATATAAACCCCTTCATAGAAGGATACCTCAAGTTGAAACAATAGACAGAAAGTGGCCTTTTCCTTCACCGGGAAGGCCGCTTTTTTAGAAGGGAAACAGGTGCGGAGTTATGAACCGTTACAAGCTGATCATAGCAGTCTTGGCCATAGCCATAGTCATTCTCGGTGTTCCCAGACTGCTCCTGGTTCCTTATCTGGAGCGGGAGTTTGAAAGTGAACTTGCCGCCTCGCTGCAGGCCAGTGAGGCGCGGGTCGAGGTACAGACACCCTGGGGCTGGGAACTTCTCTGGGGACGCATCCCACGCCTGGATCTTACCGCCTCTGATGCCGTTATCGACGGCCTGAAAATCGCGCAGGCGCACCTCCGGGGGGAGCAGCTCAGGCTTGACCCCCGCCTGCTCTGGCAGGAAAAGGAAGCGGTTCTGCTGGACGCGGCTGATCTGAGGGGCGAAATCATTGTCCAAGAACAGGCCCTCAATGAGTTCCTGTGGGAGAAAGCAGATCCTGACAAGCTTTTGCACATCGAGATTTCGCCACAAGGGGTAGATTTAGTAGGCGTCCTTAACTTCTGGAACATTGAGTGGAAAATTACAGTGCGCGGTGAACTGAAAGTGCACAATGGCACCTCCTTGCGCTATGTTATGAAGGATTTGGGGGTCCAGGAAACAAGGATCCCGAATCTTTTGCTAGAAGTTCTCAGCGAGAATTACGAGTTGGTGATGGACTTCGGGGCATTTCCTTATCCGGTGGAGATCAAGGATGTGCACCTGGAAGAACAGAAGCTTAGAGTTA
The DNA here is from genome assembly GCA_012518325.1 of Bacillota bacterium. Lineage (GTDB taxonomy): Bacteria > Bacillota > Limnochordia > Darwinibacteriales > Darwinibacteriaceae > UBA5420. The sequence continues at coordinate 7,162 of JAAYSR010000031.1, read as the reverse complement.
TCTTGGGAGGGGTTCAATGAAACGGGTTCTTTGGTTAATCATCGCAGTTGCTGTCTTAACCTCCCTAGGAGTCTTTGTCCAGCGCTGGACGATAGAGAGGCCAAATGACAGGGTGGAAATCGTCTATGATTTGCCTGGTCTGCTGGAGTTGTCAGAGTTGATGGAGGGTACATCGCCGGAGCAGCTCCTCCGTGATCTCAAGGATGCCGGGGTAGAAACCATCGCTGTTCAGCCTGCCAGCGTTGGGGAAATGTTGCTGGCAGGGAACCTGCTTCCCGAAGAAGTGCTGGCTGAACTTCCGGATCGCCTTACAGACCTCGGGAAGTTCTTAACGCTGCCCGTCCGGTTTGAAAGGGACCACTTTGAGTTGGTGCAGCAGGCAGGTCTAAACGCTGCTCCGAAACTCAACACGGCTCCCTGGGCAGTTGAACCCGTCTGGATGGAGTATAATCCGGAACTGATTATCGTCAGCGGGCAGGGCGTCATGGATGCCGAGGCCCTTTTCGGCAGTGATGCGACCTTAGCCTTGGTGGAGTTTGCCGCGCCGCAGCTGCCTTCTGGAGATCCCGGCAACATGGTTAGGCTGCACGGCATTAGCGCCCCTGAAATGGAGGTTCTTTCTGAGGAGAGGATTCTCAACCGATATATGCGGGGGGTCAAGGAACGCAATATGCGCGTTTTGTATGTGCGGCCCTTTGTGGACGATGAAGGAAGCTGGGAGCGCTCCCTGACCATGCTGGACTCTTTGCAGAAACGCTTAGAAGAGTCCGGTTTTACCCTTGGAAAGGCACAGCCCTTTGCTGACTGGCAGGTGGCCTGGATCTGGACGGTCCTGGCAGGAGCGGGGATTTGGGCTGCCGCTGCTATGTACGGCATGGAACTGTTCCCCCGCAGTGAATGGCTGATTATTGCGTTGGCAAGTTTGGCCTTTATGTTCAGTGCCGCCCTAATTGCAGTTAGGCCTGTCCTGGCCAAACAGGGCCTTGCCCTCTTGGCGGCCATAGTGTTTCCTGCCTGGTCGATGCAGCTTAAATGGGGCAAAACCCCAATCAGCCGCTATGCGGGGGCAGCTGCGATTTCCTTGACTGGAGCCCTGTTTATTGTGGCCACACTTAGCGGAACGGAATTTTTGGTGAAAATCCTGGAATTCCGCGGGGTAAAGCTGATGCATCTGGCCCCCATTGCGTTAGTGGTGTTCACCTTAATCCGCCCCCTGAAGGAGTGGTTCTATAGGGAAATACCCGTCCGTTACCTGCTTGGTCTTGGCGTTCTTGGCCTGGCGGGCATGCTGTACATTTTGCGGACCGGAAACTTTGGTCTGCCTGTTCTGCAGCTGGAGGTGCAGGCTAGAGAGTTCTTGGAGAATTTCCTCATAGTCCGGCCGCGTACGAAGGAGCTGTTCCTGGGACATCCTGCGCTGTTTCTCGCTGTGAATGCCAAAGAGCCCCGGAAGTCCTGGTGGCTTCCCCTGGCAGTTATTGGGCAGCTGTCCTTGGTGAACACCTTTACCCACACCCATACATTTCTTTGGGTCAGCCTCCTGCGGACATTCTACGGGCTTGTGTTCGGCTGTTTGATCGGATGGCTTGCCCTCAAGCTGTTTAACTGGGTGAAAGGGAGAGTTGATCGTGATTCTGGTCTCTGGCTATTACGGATTCGATAACCTAGGCGATGAGGCAATTCTGGGCGTGCTGTGCGAAGATCTGCGCGCCCTGGGCATTAAAGGGGAAGATATAGTAGTATTGTCTAATCGGCCGCAGCAGACAGCAGACAGGTTCCAAGTGACAGCTGTACCGAGATATGATCTCCGGGAGATTTGGCGACGGCTGGGTGATGCAGCGCTGTTCATCAGCGGAGGAGGTTCTTTGCTGCAGGATGTGACCAGCAGGCGCAGCATTCCTTATTATCTTAGCTTAACGGAGCTTGCTTTTTTGCGCAAAGTCCCTGTGGTAATGTATGGACAGGGTTTAGGTCCTGTCCAGAGCCGCATTTTCCGGCACTGGGTAGGAAGAGCTTTTCGCAAGAGTGCAGCCTGCTCGGTCCGTGACTCCGGCAGCCTTCAGTTTTTGCTGGGGCTTGGGGTGCCAAGGGAGAAAGTTGAGCTTTGCGCTGATCCAGTCTTTCAACAGCAGCTGGTAATAAAGCCAAGTCAGCCTCCGCGCAAAATCCTGCTGAACATCAGGCCGTACAGCGGCTGGGGGAGTCACGCAGAGCTTTGGAGAGACCAGGTGCAGCTGTGGCAAAGGGCTGGATTTGAGATCGAGTTCATACCCTTGGGGCCTGGAGACGAGGAACTGGGACGCAGTTTGCAGCATTCATGTTCTGAGCTGAAGGTTGCAGCACAGTTGACCCTGGAGAGTGCAGCAGGGGTGTTTGCAGGTGCAGCCCTCTGCGTATCGATGCGCCTGCACGGCCTGATTTTCAGCGCCCTCCACGACTGCATGCCCATCGGTTTGAATTATGATCCCAAAGTGGAAGCAATCTGCCGGCAAATGCAGATTCCCTGGCTTGAGCTGGGGCAGCTGGCAGAACTTGGCTCGGTCATAGACGAAGTTTGGCGGGAGGCTTCGCAGCATCGGCTGAAGTATCACCAGGCTCTGGATACGCTGCGTGAGGCATCACTGAAGAATCGTTCAATGTTAGCTAGGGTATTGGGGTGAGAGTGTGACAAGGATTAAGATCTTAGGCCGTGAATTTGACCCTGTGACAATGGAGGAAGCCCAGGCGCAGTTGGCAGCCTTTGTGGCGGCCGGCGACTCTCACCTGGTGGTTACCGCCAATCCTGAAATGGTTATGAAGGCCAGGGGGGATCAGCTCCTGGCTGAGATTATGGATCGGGCTGACTTGGTTGTGGCAGACGGAATCGGCGTGGTCTGGGCCAGCCGTTTTCTCCGCCGGCCGGTTCCCGAGAGAATCCCAGGAATTGAGCTGGCTGAGGGTTTGCTGGAGCAGGCCTCAACGCAGGGCTGGAGGGTCTTTTTGCTCGGCGGGGCCCAAGGCGTCGCGGAACAGGCCGCCGAGGTGCTGCAGCAGCGATACCCTGACATCAACATCGTCGGTACCTATCATGGGTTTTTTTCATCCGGCGAAGAGGAACAGGGTATCTTAAAGAAGATTGCAGAGGCGAAACCCCATGTCCTCCTGGCTGCCTTGGGTGTTCCCCGCCAGGAGAAGTGGCTCGCGGCCTATCTGGGGACTCTTAAGATACCTGTAGCCATTGGTGTTGGCGGCAGTTTCAATGTGTGGGCCGGGGTGGATAAACGGGCCCCCTCCTGGGTGAGGAAGATTAACCTGGAATGGCTTTACCGGCTGGCTAGGCAGCCTTGGAGAATTAAACGGCTTGTTGTATTGCCGATTTTCGTCCTTCATGTCCTGTTCGCTAGAATCAAGGGAGGGAGGTAGGCTGATGCTGAAACGGATTGTGCTGGGTTACGGCGGGATTTTGATCGGTGTCATTATCACAGCTGTCGGTGTAACGTATCTGCTCATTCCTGCCAAAATTGCCGCCGGCGGTGTCAGCGGTCTGGCCACAGTCATTTTCCATCTGACTGGACTGCCTGTAGGAGTGACCATGCTGCTTCTGAACATTCCTCTGTTCATCTTGAGCTGGCGTATTATTGGCCCTGTCTTTGGGGCCAAGACCCTGTTCGGCACTTTTACCCTGTCTCTGTTCGTTGATCTGTTCAGCCAATTCGCCGTGCCCATGACAGACGACCTGCTTCTTTGCGCCATTTACGGCGGAGTCCTCTCCGGCATCGGCTTAGGCATAGCCTTTCGAGCGGGAGGGTCTACAGGAGGAACTGACATGGCAGCCCAGCTGGTGGCCAGGTTTTTCCCCACCAGTGTTGGTCAGGCGCTGCTGATTGTAGACGGGTTGGTCATCCTCCTGGCAGGAATTGCCTTTGGGCCGGAACTGGCCATGTACGCCTTAGTCGCTGTCTTTATAACCACTAAGACAGTAGACATCGTGCAGGAAGGTCCCAGCTACGCCAAGGCCTGCCTGGTAATTTCTGATGTCCCCCAGGCCATCGGCCAGCAGATCATGGAACGTCTGGAGCGGGGCGTGACAATACTGGACGGCAGGGGCATGTATACTCAGTATGATCGGGAAATATTGCTGGTAATCGTGTCCCGCACCGAGATTTCCACCTTGAAGTCCATTGTGGCCGAAACGGACAGGAAAGCCTTTGTGGTTATCTACGATGTCCACGAAGTGCTGGGAGAGGGTTTTCGCGGGCTGCGGACCTAACCGCAGCCCCACCCCAGGTACTTGCCAACCCTTAATCGTTTTTGATATGATAATATGAACGATATTTCAGTCTACTGAGGGATGATTCCACATATGGTTTGCCTAGATAGAAAGATGGTGATGGAGTGAGCCGCAAAGCAACTCTAACAATCATACTGGTAGTTTTATTATTGTCCGTCTCCCTTGTCTATGGTTCCTATCAGGCGAACACCCAGTTTGTCGAGGGTGAAAAGCGCTATGAAAGCATTGGGACTGTCTTAGAGGTAATCGCCCTGGTTAAGACCAGGCACTATTACCAGCCGGTCAGCACCTTTGAGCTGATCAAAGCTTATGTGACCCATGGAACGATTAACGGCATGCTCAAACATGCTTTGGATGATCCCTATACTCGCCATATGGATGCCATCGCCTTTGAAAACATGATGAACACGACGACTGGGATTTATGGTGGAATCGGGCTGTCAGTAGGCATTGTGGACGACCGGGTCACTGTGGTCTCGCCCATCAAAGGAACCCCCGGGGAAAGGGCCGGCTTTAGGCGGGGCGACAAAATTATTGCCATTGACGGCAAGGATACCACGCATATGACGTTGGACGAGGCAGTCAGCCTGATGCGCGGTCCAGAGGGCACAGAGCTGGATCTGACCATCAAAAGGGATGAAGAAATCTTTGAGGTTCATATTGTGCGTGAACTTATCAATGTCATCTCGGTGCCGGATTACTATATTATCGACGAAGAGTACGGCATTGGCTATATCGAGATCACAAATTTCTCGGACCGTACCTATGATGAGCTGAAGAAAGCCCTGGATTTCCTCGATGAACAGGGCCAAAGGGCATTGATTATAGACCTGCGCTTTAACCCAGGAGGGACACTCGGCTCTTCGCTGCAGGTGGCGAATGAATTTGTCTCTGGAGCCCCCCTCGTCTATCTAGAGGATCAATTCGGCAACCGCACTCCCTTTGAAAGTACCGAGACAGGGACCCGGGAGCCGATGCCCATGGCGGTCTTGATCAACGGCAGCAGCGCCAGTGCCTCGGAGATTGTCTCAGGCGCTCTGCAGGACAATGGCTTGGCTGTCTTAATAGGAACCACCACCTTTGGCAAGGGGCTGGTGCAGTCACTTTATCCTTTGCGTGACGGCAGTGCCTTAACCGTCACAGAGCAAGGGTATCTTACCTCAGGCGGGAAGGATATCAACGGCGTGGGCATTGAACCCGACATTGCAGTTGAAGTTACCGTGGAGGAGGAAGAAGCAATCTACCTCGATGAAGCTGAATATGACCCACAGTTAGAAAAGGCTCTAGAGGTTCTGCGCAGCCAGCTCTAGTTGTTGACACCACCCCGGATACCGTCTCCGGGGTGATCTGTTCTTGGCTGCGATCAGGGAGGAGAAGTCTGTGAATTCGGTATGGCAGCTTGTGAAGATAACATTTCAGACATTTACATTTATGGTCACAGACCTGCGTTATATATTAGTGATGGCCCTTGTGTTTGCGGTGGTATACAGACAGTACGCGAAAATTCTCCAATACGAACAGGGGTTCTTCCGCTTGAAGCGAATTAACCCTTTGATGGAGACCGCGACTTCGTTGATCTATGGAATCGGCGGAGGCATGTTGGCTACCATGCTCTTCATCCTGCTGGGAGTTTCTATCGGAGATGCCGGCATAGCCTATCTGTGGCTGGCTGCACTTTTGCTGATGCTGATTAACCAGCGTTTTTTGTGCTTTGCCTATGCCGGCAGCCTGGTCAGCCTTATTGCATTGCTTACGGGGTTTCCACAGATTCATACAGCCACACTGATGGCTTTGGTCGCCATATTGCATCTGACAGAGTCCTTCTTGATCTTTGTCAACGGCTACCACAATGCGTCGCCCATGTTCTTCAAGCACGAAAGCGGCAAGGTGGTGGGAGGGTTTGCCCTGCGCAAGTTCTGGCCTATGCCGACGATCGCCCTGGTTGGACTGGTTATTCTCGGCTCAGGCGGGGATATGCAGGCGGTGCCCATGCCTGACTGGTGGCCGATTTTTCGGCGTGGCCTGGAAATACCGGACAACCATGTGTTGATCCACGTTCTGTTTCCGTTGATCGTAGCATTGGGCTACAGCGACTTTGTGCAGACAGAGCTGCCGAAGACCAAGGCCAGGCGCAGTGCGGGGCTGCTGGCGGTATACAGTCTGGTTCTCTTAGGCTTAGCCGTTTTGGCCAATCAGTACCCCTGGCTGTCGCTGTTACCGGTGGTTTTTGCACCCCTCGGGCATGAGCTTGTCATTTACTTAGGCCGGCGGCGGGAAAAAGAAAACGACCCAGTTTTTCTGGGGGACGATGGGGTAATGGTTCTGACAGTCTATCCGAACTCGCCTGCAGAGCAGATGGGCCTGGAAGCAGGCGATGTGATCAAGAGCATTAACGGGGTAGAAGTTGCCGACTTCAAAGCGTTAACGGAACAGATGTCGCCATGGGTAATTGATCCGGTATTCGAGGTTGAGAATCAGTTTCGCCAGCCCGCTAAGAGACTGGTCCACTACAAGGGGAAGATTCCTCCCCTGGGCATTGTGCCGGCTCCCCATCCCGAACAGGGTGCCTATGTCCGTTTCAAGGACGGCTATTTGAAGAGTTTGTGGAACAAGTGGCGAGCTATGATGAGGAAGTGAAGCTGTGGTAATTTTCCCATTGGATGAACAGAAAACTTCCCTGATGACCTTGATGGTTATCCTGGCATTGAGTTCTCTGGGCTTTGCTGTTCTAGGCCTGGTGCTCGGCCCGGACCTTGCGCTGGATTTTGCCCCTGAACGCCAATTGGAACTGGAGATGCTGCGTCCTGTAATGCCGGATTTGGCAGGCCTGGATGAGTTCTGGACTGAAGCCGGTTACACTGTGGTGCAGAGGGAACAGGTCTACAGCGTGCA
>JAAYSR010000197.1 GCA_012518325.1 Bacillota bacterium | reverse complement strand
TGGGCCAGGATGGCATCTGTAAGAGCCTTCATGCGGTCCAGCATCTCCCGAATATCCTGTGCAGACTGACCATAGCCCCAGCCTTCTACTCCTGCTTCCTCCACTTTCACCCCGCCATACTCAGTGATAATAATTGGCTGCCCTTCATACTCGTATTCCGGGAGAATAATGGGACGCAGATGGGTAAACGCTTTGGCGTGGGGATCCTCTCTAAATGCCTGGTATCTTCTGGCTAAGTCCTTGCTGTCCTGCGTATATTCGTGAATGGCAATAATGTCTGTGATACCGAGCTCCCAGCCATCGTTGCTGATCACCAGACGGGTGGGATCCAGTGCCTTGGTCGCATGATAGAGGCTGTCCAGATGATGACGCAAGCGCGGATCATGGGGTTCATACTCCAATTGATCTACACCCCAGCTCTCATTCATTGGCACCCAAGCCATAATGCAAGGGAAGTTGTACAGGCGCCTTACCGCCTGCTGCCATTCCGGCAAAATGGCTGTGACACCGGCTTCATCGTAATTATACACGGAAGGCATTTCAGCCCAGACCAGCATCCCTAGGGTATCGCAATAATGGTAAAAGTAAGGATCCTCAATTTTTTGATGCTTCCTGATGCCATTGAACCCTGCTGCTTTTGCCAATTCAACGTCCTGCCTAAACTCTTCCGCGGTCTCTGGTGTATAAACTCCATCCGGCCAAAAGCCCTGATCAAGAACCATCCTGAGGTAGTAGGGCTTATTGTTCAGGAACACCCGATTTCCCCGGGTCTCCACTTTCCGCATGCCAAAATAAGTGGTGACAAAATCGACAACCTCTCCATCCTGCAGCAGTTCGATCGTCAAGTCATAGAGGTTAGGATTTTCAGGGCTCCACAGTTTAACCTCGGGAACCGAGAGAACGAGGCGCTGCTCTAGGCGGGGATGCAAGTCACATTGGGAATAGTGCCGCACAGACAAAGGCATTGTAACAGTACTCTGCTCTGTGCCTGCAAAGGAAGCTGTAAACCGCAGTGCGCCCTTTGCGGGGATCCTGCTGAGCTCAACGTCCAAGGTCAGGTGCCCCTGATCAATGTCCGGCTGCATCCGCAGCCTGCGCACATGTGCATCGGCAACCGGCTCCAGCCAGACAGACTGCCAGATTCCTGTGACTCTGGTGTACCAGCAAGCCCAGTTCTCATAGTTTGCAGATTGCTTGCCCCGAGGCTGGGATGCCTTAGGCTCATCAATTACTTTGACAATGAGTTCGTTCCCGTCCTCGCCCAGAAAATCGGTGATATCCAGGCTAAAGGGCACATAACCGCCGCGATGGCAGCCGACAAAATCGCCATTCACCCACACAAGAGTTTCGTAGTCAACAGCTCCAAAATGCAGGAGGATGCGCTGTCCCTCCCAGTCCTTCGGCACCTCAAACATGCGCCTGTACCATACCACTGGGGTTGTGCGAAGTGCATCGCCTATACCGCTGAGCTTGGTCTGAAATGCAAAGGGCACCCGGATTTCTTGATCAAAGGAAACCTCCCTTGGCGATTTCTTATTGTCATCATCAAAGCTAAAATCCCAAACCCCGTTCAAGGACTGCCAACGACTGCGAATGAAATCTGGACGAGGATACTCTGTACGCAATATCTTCATCAAAAACACCTCCGAAAGCACTGTAATAGTTGTTGTAAATTACTACAATTCAGCTCCAAGGGGCATATCAACCGCGGCGCTCTTCCATCCCCTGTCTCCATTTAACTGCCGCCTTGACCATCCTCTCAGTTATTTCCGGGTATACATCTTTAAGATTCACCCGCTCGCCGAGATCGTCTGCCAGATTAGCCAGATGAACTGCGTCTTCTGGCGGTGTACCTTCCTCCAAGCGGCCATTTAAAACCAGCTTGAAATCTCCCTCGCGAAAGGCTGTTTGCTCCTCGTACTCCCAGAAGAGCTCCCGCTCTGGAATTGAACCCTCACCGCACAAAGCGGGCAGGATATCCATCCCGTCGCATTCATAGCCTGAGATATCGCCGCCGGCGGCCTTAATGAGTGTGGGGAAAACATCGGTGGCAATTCCCGCCTCATGCACCACTTGCCCGGCTGGAATCCGCTGCGGCCAGCTAATGATCGCCGGCACTCGAATTCCGCCCTCAAACAGACTGAACTTGTGCCCCCTTAGCTGACCTGCTTTCCCGCCGTAATAAGGGTCTTCTTTCCCATCCATCCAGTTCCGGCTCTCCCTCGAAGGACCATTGTCGCTCTGGAAGAAGATGCAGGTGTCCTCCAGCATGCCCTGCCGTTCCAACTCGTCTACTATATCCCCGACCCCGTCATCTACTGCACTGAGCATGGCAGCCATCATCCTGCGATCCCATGGCAGATGCTGAAAGCGTTTTGTGTATTTTTGGGGTGCATGCATCGGATAGTGAGGAGCGTTGTAGGCAACATACACAAAGAACGGTCTGTCTTTTTGAGCCGCCTTTCTTATGTAGTCTACGGCACACTCCGTGATCATCTCGGTGAAATACCTGCCGTCCTCGAAGAACTCCTCGTTGTTCCGCCACAGATCATGAACCGGGTTTACGGGCTCGTCCCAGTTACCCAGACCCCAGTAGAAGACATGGGAATAGTAGTCTATACAACCTGACAGAAAGCCCATCCACTCGTCAAATCCATGTTGATGCGGCCTGCATTCCTCCCTCACCCCCAGATGCCACTTGCCAAAATGTGCTGTTTGGTAACCAAGCTTTTTGAGCTCCGAGGACAGTGTAGGGACCTCGGGACGCAATCCCCACGCCTCTCTATGGCCGGGCAGTATCCCTCGAACACCTGCCTTGGCGGGGTATCTTCCAGTCAGCAATGATGCTCTGGACGGAGAGCAGACGGGAGACGAGGCGTACCAGCTGGTAAATCTTGCCCCGGATGCAGCAAGTCTGTCGAGGTTGGGCGTCACAAAATCTTCAGCCCCCATACAGGACAAATCTCCATATCCCTGATCATCGGTGAGAATAACGATGAAATTCGGCTGTTTCACTTTTTCCCTCCT
>JAAYSR010000196.1 GCA_012518325.1 Bacillota bacterium | reverse complement strand
GTTATTCTCTTGGAACAGATTCGCACTATTGATAAGCGGCGACTGAAGGAAAAGGTTGCTCACCTTGATGAGGACACCATGAGCAAGATTGATGAAGCGCTCCAGATCAGCCTGGGGCTGACGAAGGTACAGGGTTGATTGTAACACTCATTTTATGGGTGTTTTTTATCTTACCAAGGAGGGATCCAGATGGGGCAAAACCAGCCGTTAATCGGTTTGCTTTGTGCTCATGAGCAGGAAAAAAGGGATCAATATTACGTTACTACAGCTAATATCCAGGCTATTGTCCAAGCCGGGGGTATTCCCGTACTTATACCGTACCAGCCCAAGGAGCAAGTCTTTCGCATCCTTGAAGGTTTGGACGGTATTATGCTGCCTGGGGGAATTGATGTAGATCCAAACCGCTATGGCGAGCAGCCGATAGTTCAGTGCGGCAGTATTGATCCCCACTGGGATGAACTGGACTTGTGGGCAGCAGGTTTTGCCCTGGAGCGGAATATGCCAGTCCTGGCCATTTGCCGGGGCTGCCAAGTGCTGAATGTGGCGCTGGGAGGCACGCTGATTCAGGACATACCTGCCCAAATCGAAGGGCCGCTCAAGCATCGGCAGGAAGCGCCAAGGTGGTACGCAACCCATGACGTTTCGGTGCAGTCGGCAAGTCTCCTCGGGCGTATCTGGGGAACGGATCCCAAACGTGTCAACTCCTATCATCACCAGGCTATTGGAAAAGTGGGGAACGGCCTGCGCATTGTAGCCTCGGCCCCCGACGGCATCATTGAAGCGGTGGAAAGCACCGAGCATCGCTTTGTCCTGGGGGTGCAGTGGCACCCGGAACTGATGGTGGACCATTATCCCGTCGCCACCCGCATCTTCGAACATTTTGTGCAGGCGGCCGCCAAGAGCTGATTTCTTAGGCAGGATTTGTGCCCCTCAGCGGTGAAAATGAAACACAAGTGCAAAGGATGATTGCCGCAGTTGCTTCGGCAATTGTTTTCCTGTTTTGCTTCATCATATATCTCATTGAGGGGGCGATGTTTTGCTAGTAATTAAGAACGCAACACTGTACACTATTACCGATGGAATCAAGCAAGGATCACTGCTTATTGATGATGAGGGGAAAATTGCCGGTGTAGGCGATGTGGAAATACCGGAAAACGCCACTGTGATTGACGGAACCGGCAAAACTGTCATGCCGGGCATGATTGACGCCCATGGACATGCAGGCGTGTACGAAGAAGGTCTAGGTTTTGAAGGTTCTGACGGCAACGAAATGACAGATCCCGTCACTCCCCATATGCGGGCGCTGGATGCCATCAATCCTCACGAGGAAGGTATATCCGAGGCGTTGAGGGCAGGGGTAACCGCCATGTGCATTCTGCCGGGGAGCGCCAATGTGATTGGCGGCCAGGGCGTAGTTGTCCATCTTTATGGCAATACTGTAGAAGAGATGATTATTAAAGAAGACGGCGGACTGAAAATTGCCTTTGGTGAGAATCCCAAGCGGGTTTACTCCGGCCAGAAAAAGTCGCCTGCCACCAGAATGGCTACCGCCGCGCTGTTGCGGGAGAACCTGGTCAAAGCTCAAAACTACATTGCCAAAATGGAACGGGCTAAAGACGATCCGGACAAAGCTCCGGAGCGGGATCTTAAGCTGGAAGTTTTGGCCCGGGCACTGAAGCGTGAGCTGCCTGTAAGGGCCCATGCCCATCGTGCCGATGATATTATGACTGCACTGAGAATTGCCAAGGAGTTCAACCTGGACATCAGCATAGAGCACTGCACAGAAGGCCATAAAATTACGCAGGAGCTAAAGGAGGCCGGTGTTTGGGCGATTGTAGGCCCGACTTTGAGCAACCGCTCCAAAGTAGAGCTGCAGGAGCTTTCGTTTAATACGGTGAGGGTGTTGTGGGAAGCCGGAATTCCTGTGACCATCACCATGGACCATCCTGTGGTGCCGGTTGGTTACCTCCCGACGGTGGCAGGCTACGCTGTGAAGGCGGGTCTTCCCTACGAAGAGGCCCTAAAAGCCATTACCATTAACCCGGCCAAGGTGCTTGGCATAGATGATCGCTACGGTTCTCTGGAAGTTGGCAAAATGGCTGATTTGGCAGTATGGAGCGGAGATCCCCTTGAGATTCAGTCCCAGGTAGAAAAAGTGTTGATCCATGGCGAAGTAGTGTATCAGCGCTAAACTGCCAAGGAGGAGAAAATATTGCTTACGTTAACATCTGCCAGCCCCGAAGAAACCATGGAGATAGGCCGGAAGCTGAGTGGGCTGCTTCTGCCTGGAGATTTAGTCAACCTCAACGGCACCCTTGGTGCGGGAAAGACTTTGCTGGTTAAAGGTATAGGTAAGGGTCTGGGCATCGATCCCGGTGCGGTCACAAGCCCCACTTTTTCCATTATCAACGAATATGAGGGAACTGAGTTCCCTCTCTATCATTTTGACCTGTACCGCTTAGAAACCGAACTGGACCTGGAGCAGGTCGGCTATGCAGAGTATTTCTTCGGTACCGGGATTACTGTTGTCGAGTGGGGTGATCTCTTCAGGCACTTTCTGCCCGAAGAGCGCCTTGACGTTAATTTGGACAGCCTCGACCAAGAAGAGCGTCAGCTGTCCATCACAGGCCACGGCAGGCGCGGCGGGCAGCTCGAAGATCAATTGAGGGGGCTTCTTTCTTGTACGTCTTAGGTATAGATACTTCTACCATGACCGGAGGCGCCGCGCTTCTTAAAGGTGAGGAGCTTGTTGGCGAGTCGGTCCTGAATATTCGCACCACCCATTCGGAAAGGCTGCTGCCTGCGCTGGAAAGGCTGCTGGCCGACGGCGGCATCAGTGTGAAAGACTTGAATCTGGTTAGTGTTGTAACTGGGCCCGGTTCCTTCACCGGTCTGCGCATAGGGGTGGCGACAGCTAAAGGGTTAAGCTATGCCCTCAACGTTCCAGCCGTCGGAGTGACCACCTTGGAGGGTTATGGGTGGCAGTTCCAACACTTTCCAGGTGTGGTCGTCGCCTTGGTCGATGCCAGGCGCGAACATGTCTTTTGGCAGGCTTTTCAAGGGGGAAGCCCGATAAATGAGCCTGCTTATGATTCCCTTCAGGCTGTCCTGGATTGGTGCCGTTCTGAAGCGCAGAGTGAGCCCCTGCTTTTTGCAGGCGACGGCTCTGTGCATTATGCTGAACAGGTAAAGGCTTCGGTTCCAGCTGCCCTCAGCCTGCTGCGTCCAAGCTCTGTGGCGCACTTGGGCTACAGGAGATTCCTCGCCGGTGAACAGAGCGATGCCTTTGCATTGAATCCTACGTACATGCGTCAGACGGAGGCGGAGCGAAAATGGAAGGAAAGGGCGTAACCTATCGCTTGATGACCGTAGATGACATTCCCCAGGTTCAGCTTGTCGAGCGCAAGTCCTTTACCACTCCGTGGTCCAGGAACATTTTTGTCAGCGAGCTCACCCGCAACGACAATGCCATTTACATTGTAGCTGAGGTGGGTGAACGCATTGTGGGCTATGCAGGCATTTGGATCATCTTAGACGAGGGGCATATCACCAATATCGCGGTGGAGCCGAACTACAGGCGACGGGGAATAGGGCAGGGTTTGATGGATGTACTGACTGCCGAGGCGGTCAAACGGGGAGTTGTTGCCATGACACTGGAGGTCAGGGTAACCAATTACGGCGCCCAGGCACTCTATGAAAAGCTGGGCTTTGTTCCTAACGGAATCCGCAAGGAATATTACCAAGACGACAAAGAAGATGCCTTGATTATGTGGAGGGAATTAGGTGGGCAGCGGACTAACACTGGGAATTGAAACCAGTTGTGACGAAACAGCAGCTGCCGTCATCAAGGACGGCACAGAAGTTTTGTCCAACATTGTTTTGTCTCAAATAGATATTCATCAAAAATATGGGGGAGTGGTACCCGAGATCGCTTCCAGGCACCACATTGAAGCCATGTTTCCGGTGATCAATGAAGCATTGGCGGAAGCCGGGGTCACACTGGATGATATTGAAGTGATCGCGGTTGCCTACGGTCCAGGCCTGGTGGGCAGCTTGCTTGTGGGGGTGGCTGCGGCTAAAGCGTTGGCATTTGCAACCGGTATCCCCTTGGTTGGCGTCAATCATATTGAAGGGCATATCTATGCAAACCTTTTGGGCGGTCAAGAGGTGAAGGCGCCCTTAGTCTGCCTGACGGTCTCGGGGGGGCATACGGACCTGCTCCTGATTCCCCGCTTTGGAGAGTATGAGATCCTAGGGCGCACAAGGGACGATGCGGCAGGGGAGGCCTTTGACAAGGTAGCCCGGGTCCTGGGACTGCCCTACCCAGGGGGGCCGCAGATTGAAAAGCTGGCCCAGGGGGGAAATCGCGAGGCAATCTTTTTTCCCAGAGGTTTGCTGGAAAAGGATAACTACGACTTTTCTTTCAGCGGGCTGAAAACAGCAGCCCTGAACTTCCTTAACCAAGCAAAGCAAAAAGGGGAAGAGGTACATCTTCCGGACTTTGCAGCCAGTTTTCAATGGGCCATCATTGATGTGTTGACGCAAAAACTGATGCTGGCCGCGGAGGAGCATCGAGTCCGGCAGGTGGTGCTCTCAGGCGGGGTAGCCGCCAACGGCACATTTAGAAACCATGTCAGGGAAGAAGCAGGCAAGAGGGGCATGGAGCTGCTTTACCCGCCTGTTCACTTGTGCACTGACAATGCGGCAATGATTGCCAGCGCAGGTTATTTCAGCTACCTGGCGGGACGGAGAAGCGACAACGCGCTGAACGCTGTAGCCAATCTGCGTTTAGGAGACTATTAGGGTGATACTATGCGAGCAGAAGTAATCTTAAGCCCAGGGGAGTTTGGGCTGCATGATTTGGCAGGCAAGACTGCCGTTGTAATTGACGTCTTTCGCTTTACCACTACTGTCCTGACCGCCCTTGAGGCTGGGATGGACAGGTTTTTTCCCGTTACCGATGTGGAGGAAGCCTGGGCTGTGAAGAAGAACCAGCCCGGCTGTTTTTTAGGCGGGGAGAGGTGGGCTCTGAAAATCCCGGGCTTCGATTTTGGCAACTCTCCTTTGGAACATTATGGCAAGAGCTACTCCGGCGGTGAACTGGTTTGCACCACAACCAACGGCACTCGTGCCATTCATGCTGCCCAGGGGTCCGCTGAGGTGGTTTTAGCCTGCCTGCGTTCAGCAGAGGCTGTGGCTGAATATGTACTTGCCAAAGGGCGCGATGTAATAATGCTTCCCGCCGGTCTGCACGGGTCCTTCTCCCTGGAAGATACCTGGTGTGCGGGTCTCATCCTCAGTCTGCTCAGGCCTAGTGAGCTTGGCGACGGTGCCAGGAGTGCACTGTTGGTCCATAAAGGGATACCCCGGGAGGACTTGAAGGAAAGCGTCCATGGACAGCGCCTGCAGAGTCTTGGACTGCAGGCTGACTTAGACTTCTGCCTGGAGTTGAGCTGCAGTTCAGGAGTGGTGGTTTGGGATCAGGAGTCGGGTTGGGGAGCTTTAGCGAGGTAACGCTAGTTTTGAGAATATAAACCTGTATTTTGGCCGGAATCAACCAACTGTTCCATTTTTTGCACTGTGAAGAGACTTGCAAATGCTGGAGTGGTTGATTAATATATGGTATAGATTTAGCACTCACCAACATTGAGTGCTAACAAGAGAGTATTTGAAGGAGGTACACGTAGTTGAACATTAAACCTTTAGGAGATCGCGTAGTGTTGAAGGTTCTTGAAGCTGAAGAAAAGACCGCAAGCGGCATCGTGTTGCCAGACACCGCCAAGGAAAAGCCTCAGCAGGGTAAAGTTCTAGCTGTGGGTCCTGGCAAATACGGTGAAGACGGCAAATTGCTGCCCATGAGCGTTAAAGAGGGCGACACCGTTTTATTCGCGAAATATGCCGGAACTGAAGTAAAGCATAACGGTGAAGAGTTACTTATTCTCAGAGAATCTGACTTGCTGGCAATTATAGGATAATAAAACGAGGAAGGGGACTGAACATGGCTAAAGAATTGCTTTTTCGGGAAGATGCCCGGAAAAAGTTGGAAAAAGGTGTAAACACACTAGCTGACGCTGTGAAAATTACGCTCGGACCTAAGGGACGCAATGTTGTAATCGAGAAATCCTACGGTTCTCCCACCATCACCAATGACGGCGTGACCATTGCCCGGGAGATTGAACTGGAAGATCCATTTGAGAATCTTGGAGCCCAACTGGTTAAAGAAGTGGCAACCAAGACCAATGATATCGCCGGTGATGGGACAACCACGGGTACCGTTTTGGCCCAGGCTATTGTCAGAGAGGGTCTAAAGAACGTTGCTGCCGGTGCCAACCCCATTTTTGTCAAGCGGGGTATTGAAAAGGCAGTAGAGGTAGTGGTAGAGGAAATCAAAGCTACTGCCAGACCAGTTGAAACAAGGGATGCCATCTCCCAGGTAGCTTCTATTTCCGCCGGCGACCAGCAGATTGGCGACTTGATTGCCGACGCCATGGAGAAAGTTGGCAAGGACGGCGTAATCACCGTTGAAGAGTCCAACACCATCGGAACCACCCTCGACGTGGTTGAAGGCATGCAGTTTGACCGCGGCTATGTCTCCCACTACATGGTGACAGATACAGACCGCATGGAGGCAAGCCTGGACGATGCCTATATCCTGATCACAGATCGCAAGATCAGTGCCATTGCTGACATTCTGCCTGTTCTGGAAAAAACGATGCAGACCGGCAAGCCGCTCTTGATTATCGCAGAAGACGTAGAAGCAGAAGCTCTGGCTACTTTGGTGCTCAACAAACTCAGAGGCACCCTCCAAGTTGTGGCTGTCAAGGCCCCTGGCTTCGGTGACAGGCGCAAAGCTATGCTCGAAGATATTGCGGTAGTAACCGGCGGACAGGTAGTGAGCGAAGAGGTCGGCTTGAAACTTGAAAACACCACCCTTGAAATGCTTGGCCAAGCTCGCCAGGTTATTGTAACCAAGGAAGATACCACCATCGTAGACGGCCGTGGCAGTTCTGACGCCATCAAGGCCAGGATTCAGCAGATCCGGGCTGAGATTGAAGAGTCCACCTCTGACTATGACATAGAGAAACTTCAAGAGCGTTTGGCAAAGCTCTCTGGCGGAGTCGCTGTGATCCAGGTCGGCGCCCCAACAGAAACTGAGCTGAAAGAGAAGAAGCATCGCATTGAAGATGCCCTTTCCGCAACCCGCGCTGCTGTGGAGGAAGGTATTGTTGCTGGCGGCGGAACGATGTTAATCGACGCTCTCGGCGCTTTAGACAAACTTGAGCTCCAAGGCGACGAGGCAACCGGTGTAGCCATTATTCGCCGTGCCCTGGAAGAGCCAGTGAAGATGATTGCCAACAATGCCGGCGTTGAAGGCGCCATCGTTGTTGAGAAAGTCAAGAGCGAACCCAAGGGAGTAGGCTTCGATGTACTCACCGAAGAGTATGTTGACATGGTAGAACGGGGCATTATTGACCCAGCCATGGTAACCAGAAGCGCACTCCAGAATGCAGCTTCCATCGGTGCTATGATTCTGACCACCGAGGTCCTGATCGTAGACAAACCTGAGGAAGAGCCGGCAATGCCCGCAGGCGGCATGGGCGGCATGGGCGGAATGATGTAGCTCTCGCCTGAAGGTTCCCTGGGGACCTTCAGCACAAGTTAATAACGAACCATACCACCTTTAAGGTTGGCGGGGCTGTTGCAGGATGAACGCATAATGTTCATTTTGCAGCAGTCCCGTTTTAAGTTAACACTGCATTTACAAGGGGATTAGAGAGGACGTGGCGAAGGAGTATTTACGAAAACCGGAGGTGATATGGGTTTGCAGATTGAGGTTTTGCTCAGTGCCGATGAGATAGCGAAACGTGTCAAAGAGCTTGGTGCAGAGATCAGTAGGGATTACACTGATAAGGATCTCCTGGTCGTGGGAATACTAAAAGGGGCAGTGGTCTTTTTGAGCGATCTGATTCGTGAGATCACAGTTCCGCTGGAAGTTGACTTTATGGCTACATCAAGTTATGGACAAGCGACGAAAACCTCCGGTGTGGTGCAGTTGCTTAAGGACTTGGATACGCCCATCGAAGGCCGGGATGTCCTGATCGTAGAGGACATTATCGACTCAGGCCTTACGCTGTCGTATTTGTCACAACTGCTTCTTTCGCGTAAGCCGGCAAGTACTAAGACCGCAGTCCTACTGGACAAACCGGATCGAAGACAGACCGAGTTTGTCCCTGACTATGTGGGTTTTACGATTCCAGATCAGTTCGTGATCGGTTATGGTTTGGATTTTAACCATAAATTCAGAGAGCTGCCTTACATAGGCGTGGTACGCGATTAATGGGGGGCTTAGCTGTGAAACGAATTTTGGTGCTGGACGGCGACTCCGGCAAAGCCCTTGATATGGCTCGAAAAGTTCGTGAGTTGGGTGTTTACAGTGAAATCGCCGCCCTTTCTTCCCTGGACTTGGAGCTTAAGAGGAAACCGTGTGCAGTTGTACCGGCGGGTGTTTCAGAAGAGGTCCTGCAGGAACTGGAAAAAACCGGGATTCCAATTTTTACCTCCGGTGATTTGCAGGCTTTCTTAGATGAGGTCTGCGGCCCCGAAAGGGATTGGGACATGCAACGCTTTCTGGAACGCGCTGTAGCTGACATTCGTGCCCAGATCGGCACAGGCAGGGTCATTTGCGGACTGAGCGGGGGAGTTGACTCCTCAGTGGCCGCCGCGTTGGTCCATAGGGCCGTTGGCGACCAGCTCACTTGCGTGTATGTGGACCATGGATTCATGCGTGCAGGCGAAACTGAACAGCTGGTGGAGACCTTTCAAGGCCGATTTGGCATCCCCCTCGTCCATGTGGACGCCAGAGAACGCTTCCTGGAGAAACTCGCAGGAATAGAGGATCCAGAGGAAAAACGGAAAATTATCGGTACAGAGTTCATCCGGGTGTTTGAAGAGGAAGCGGCCAAAATTGGCGACGCTGATTTCCTGGTACAGGGGACACTTTACTCTGACGTCTATGAGAGCGGCATTTCTGAGGGCAAGATAGTCAAGTCCCATCATAATGTAGGGGGCTTGCCCGATGACTTCGCCCTGGAACTTGTGGAGCCTTTTGTCAATCTGTTTAAGGACGAAGTGCGTGCCTTGGGCGAGCTGATGGGCCTTCCCCATGAGATACTCTGGAGACATCCTTTCCCCGGTCCGGGGCTGGCCATTCGCATTATCGGCGAGGTGACGAGAGAAAAGCTCGATATTCTCAGACAAGCTGACGCCATTGCGATGGAAGAGATTCGCGAGGCGGGCTGGTATCACAAAATCTGGCAGGCACTGGTTGTGCTGAGCAATACGCGCACAGTGGGAGTCAGGCACGGCGAGAGGACCTATGAGTATGTTGCCGCCCTGCGCTTTGTGAACAGCGTGGATGCCATGAGTGCTGATTGGGTCAGGGTGCCCTATGATCTGCTCGACAGGATCAGCCGGCGCTTGCTGGCAGAAGTAGAGGGAATTAATCGGGTTGTCTATGATATAAGTTCCAAGCCGCCTGCTACGATTGAGTGGGAATAGATTGGGGGTATTGCGATGATCAAGTATGACAAAAATGGTCTTGTGCCAGCCATAATCCAAGATACCCAAGGTACTGTACTTATGATGGCTTATATGAACGAAGAGGCGCTGAATCGTACTTTGCAGACTGGTGAGACCTGGTTTTACAGCCGCAAGCGCAAAGAGATCTGGAAGAAAGGGGACAAGTCCGGCAACATTCAGAAAGTAAGGCGGATCACAGCCGACTGTGATCGGGACACACTTCTGATTACTGTTGATCAGTACGGCCACGGCGCCTGCGACGACGACACCGATAATTACAGCTGCTTCCATAATCTGATCATGTCTGACGGTCCTGATCAGAGGGACCTGCAGCCGAACCGGGAAGCCCTTTCCTGGCTCTATGCCTCCATCGAGGACAGACGGCGTTCTCCCAAGGTAGGCTCCTATACAAACTACCTGATGGAAAACGGCCTGGATAAGATTCTCAAAGCTCTGGGCGAAGAAGCTACGGAAGTAATCATTGCCGGCAAGAATGAAGGTGACGAGGAACTAATTTATGAAGTCAGCGATCTGCTGTATCACCTTCTAGTTCTGCTGGTGTATAGGAGAATCAGGCTGGAAAACATCTGGGAGGAGCTCCTCGGCCGCTCCAGCCTGTCGGGGAACTGACTGATCTAGTGAGAAGACACCTTTCTGCCAGAGGCGCTCTGGAACAGGAAGGTGTTTTATTATGGCCCCGGTTATGTTCTGTTGAAGTTTTTCGCGGCTACAGGCAGGCGTTAGGTCTGATGCCGCAGAAAGTGTAGGATGATCAAGGACGCAGAAAAAGAACCTTTTTTTAGAGGAGTGCAGCATGAATTACTTGGAGAACTTAAATCCTAATCAAAGACAAGCAGTGACGACAGTTTCTGGACCTCTTTTGGTCATAGCTGGAGCAGGCAGCGGCAAGACCAGGGTGTTGACGACACGGATTGCACACCTCATCAGTGAGCATCAAGTGCCTCCCTACAGAATTGCTGCCGTCACTTTCACCAATAAGGCGGCCCAAGAGATGCGGGAACGGGTTGAGGCTTTAGTTGGGTCGCGTGCATCGGAAGTGTTCATGGGGACATTCCATTCGCTTTGTGTACGAATTTTGCGTAAAGAGGTGGCTTGGAGCGGATACCAGCCTAACTTCCAGATTTTTGACCAGGCAGATCAGCTCACTGTGGTGAGGGAGTGCCTGAAGGAGCTCAACTTAGATCCTCAGCGGGTGCAGCCAAAGCAAATTCTGGCCAGCATCAGCCGGGCCAAGGACGAGCTCGTTGCCCCTGAACAGTACCCCGTTTCCGGAGGGGATTACTGGGAGCAGATTGTATCACGAGTATACAGTAAATACCAGGAGAAGCTGATCAAGAACAATGCCCTGGATTTTGACGACTTAATCATGGTCACAGTGCACATGTTCCAAAAGCATCCTGACGTTTTGCGCAAGTATCAGGAGCGCTTCAGATACATCTTGGTGGACGAGTACCAGGATACCAATATGGCTCAATACATGCTGATCAAGCTCTTAGCTGAGGAGCAGGGCAACGTCTGTGTGGTAGGCGATGAGGACCAAAGCATCTACGCCTTTCGAGGGGCTGACATCCGCAATATTTTGGAGTTTGAGAAAGACTTTCCCGGTGCCAAAGTAGTCAAGCTCGAAGAAAACTATCGTTCCACCCAGACTATACTGGGGGCAGCCAACTCGGTGATTCAGAACAATACAGCACGCAAAGAAAAGACTCTGTGGACCAAGCGTGACGCAGGTGAGCCGGTGGCCTTTTTCCAGGCCGAGAATGAGCGGGATGAGGCCCGGTTTGTGGCCGACAGCATCATCCGCATGCGGGGGGAGGCAGGCCGCTCCTATCGCGACTTTACCATCCTGTATCGCACCCACGCCCTCTCCCGTGTATTTGAGGAAGAGTTTATGCGTCGCGGGGTGCCCTATCGCATCGTTGCAGGTCTGCGCTTCTATGAGCGTAAAGAGATTAAGGATCTCCTCGCATACCTGCGTCTCATCCACAATCCCGACAATGACTTGGCGTTCCTGCGCATTGTAAATGTACCTAAACGGGGCCTGGGTGATGCCACTGTCGGCAGACTGAGCGCCTATGCGGAGGAGTTCGGCATCAGCCTGTTTGCTGCCCTCTCCTATCTGGACGGGGTAGACGGGCTGACTGCGCGCTTCAAGAATGCCCTGACAGCGTTTAAGGCCCTCATTGACGGACTGCGCATGCAGCTTGGCGAGGTCACCTTGACTGAACTCACTCAGTCAGTCCTCGAACACAGCGGTTACTTGAGGGAACTGGAGTCGGAAGGTGACAGCGAAGCTTTAGCCCGCATCGAGAACCTGCAGGAGTTTTTATCGGTGACCGGCCAGTTCGAAGCTGAGGTGTCGCCGACGGACCTTGGCGCCCTGCTGGAACATGTGGCGCTGATCAACGAAGTGGATTCCTATGATACTGAGGCTGATGCCGTAAACTTAATGACACTGCATGCCTCGAAGGGCCTGGAGTTTCCCGTGGTGTTCCTGGTTGGACTGGAAGAGGGCATTTTCCCCCACTCCCGTTCCGCCCTGGAGCCTGAGCAGCTTGAAGAGGAGAGGCGCCTGGCCTACGTCGGTATGACAAGGGCCCAGGAACGCCTGTTTCTCACCTGCAGCCGCCAGCGGACTTTGTATGGTGCAACCAGGCTGAATCCTGTATCCACCTTTGTCAATGAGATCGATGACCAGTATTTGGAGAAGGTAGGAGTGACCGGTTTGCTGTCGGGCTTAGGAGGCATTGTTCCCCAGGCAAGACCGAAGGCGTCCCAGGCCAATGCGGAGTACAAAGCGGGAGACAAGGTTCGCCATAAGCTCTGGGGAGACGGTATGGTAGTTTCAGTTGCCGATTCCGGCGGGGATCTGCAGCTGAGCATTGCGTTTCCGGACAAAGGCATCAAAACTGTGATTGCGCACTTGGCGCCTATAACCAAGATCTAGCGGGGAGGGCTGGTTCATGGACCGCATTCAGAAAAGGATAGCAGAGCTGCGTTCAGCCATCAGGCTGCATAATTACCGCTACTATGTGTTAGATGAGCCTAGCATTACAGACGAGGAATACGACCGCCTTTTGCGGGAGCTGGAGGATCTGGAAGCTCAGTATCCGGAGCTGATTACCCCCGATTCACCTACGCAAAGGGTAGGTCATACCCCAAGCGAAAAGTTTGCCCAGGTCAGCCACAGCCAGCCCTTAATGGGGCTGAGCAATGCCTTTTCAGAGGATGAGCTTCGGGCCTTTGACGAAAGGGTGCGCAAACAGCTTGCTGCTCCAGTCAGCTATGTCTGCGAACTTAAGATTGATGGACTTTCTGTTTCATTGGACTATGAGGAGGGAGTGTTCGTTCGGGGAGCAACCCGGGGAGACGGTCTGGTGGGTGAAGACATCACCCTGAACCTGCGGACAATCCGTTCTCTGCCGTTGCGGCTCAATGAGCCAGTGTCCATTAACGTGCGGGGCGAGGTTTTCATTAACCGCAAGCATTTTGAGATCCTGAATGACGAGCGCAGGCGCTTGGGCGAGCCCGTCTTTGCGAATCCGCGCAATGCGGCAGCAGGATCTTTGCGGCAGCTGGATCCCAGGGTAACGGCAGGAAGGCCCCTGGACATCTTTCTCTTTGGTGTGGGAACTCATACTGCCCCTCAAATTGAGACTCAGGGGGAAGCCCTGGCGTACCTGAGCCGCCTTGGCCTGCGCACCAATCCCCATGCCAAAATCTGTCGGGACATCTCGGAAGTGCTGGACTTCATACGGCAGTGGCAGGAAAAGAGCCGGCGTGACAGTCTGCACTACGACATTGACGGCGTGGTTGTGAAGGTAAATGAACTGGCAGCCCAAAGGGCCCTAGGCACAACTGCCAGGAGCCCCAGGTGGGCGATGGCCTATAAGTTCCCGGCAGAACAGGTGATCACCAAAGTAGTAAACATTGACGTACAGGTTGGGCGCACTGGAGCTTTAACTCCCCTGGCCGAGCTTGAACCGGTTTTCGTGGCGGGATCTACTGTGAGCCGGGCCACCTTGCATAACGAAGACATTGTGCGGGAGAGGGATATCCGCATCGGAGACTATGTTGTGCTGCAGAAGGCGGGGGATGTCATTCCGGAAATTGTGCGCTCTCTGCCTGAGCGGCGTGACGGAAGCGAGGTTCCCTTCCAGATGCCGGCTGAGTGCCCAGCCTGCGGCAGTAAAGTGGTGCGGGAGCCCGGTGAGGCGGTCACCCGCTGTGTCAACGGACGCTGCCCCGCCCAGCGCATAGAAAAGCTGATCCACTTTGCCTCCAAGGGAGCCATGGATATTGAGGGACTGGGGCCTGCCAGCGTGATTCAGTTGGTGGAGGCTGGTTTAGTAACGAGCCCCGTGGACTTCTACAGACTGAAAAAAGAAGACCTTTTGCAGCTGGATCGTTTTGGCGAAAAGTCTGCAGACAACCTACTGGCAGCCATTGAACAAAGCAAGGAGCAGCCCTTTTCCCGCGTTCTTTTCGGCCTCGGCATCCGGCTGGTAGGGGCTGAAGCAGCCCGGGAGGTAGCAGCGGCTGCGAAAGACTTTGCAAGCCTTATGGCATTCAGTAAAGAAGAACTGCTGCAGATTCCCGGAGTTGGAGAGAAGATCGCCCAATCCATTCTCGATTATTTTGCGGATCCCGAGAACCGGGAGCTGGTGGCGGGACTTTTGGCTGAGGGCCTTCTGGCTTCTGAGGATTCTGATTCAGCCTCAGAGCAGGGCGAGGTCCTGGCTGGCCTGACATTTGTGGTCACCGGCCGCTTAGAAGGGTTTACCAGGTCTGCTATCGAAGATTTACTGCGCAGTTTAGGTGCCAATGTCACCTCTGGCGTAAGCAGGCAAACCAGCTACCTCGTGGCTGGGCCCGGTGCCGGGTCCAAGCTTGCTAAAGCCAATGAACTGGGCATACCGGTTCTTACGGAAGCAGAATTGTTGGAACTGTTGGAAGGGAGAGGTGTCAGTGTTGATTGATCGCCAAGAAGTGATGCGCATGGCCAGACTTGCCCGCCTGGAACTCAGCGACCGTGAAATCGATCAGTACCAGAAGGATTTGACGAGCTTTCTGTCATCAGGGCAAAAGCTGCAGCAGGTTGATGTTTCGGCAGTTGAGGGGACGAGCCATGCCGTTGCCATGACCCATGAGCTTCGCAAAGACGCGGTGGGTGAAAGCCTTCCCCAGGCAGAAATACTGTCTGCGGCGCCGGAGGCGATGGACGGTTTCTTCAAAGTCCCCCGCATTGTGGAGGAACAGGAATGAGAAGACTAGCCCATTTATTAGAAACCAGGCAGATTTCAAGCACAGAGGTTGTGGAACACTACTTGGCTGAGATTTCCAAGCAGGAACCTGTCCTTAACGCGTTTATTACCGTTGACGCAGAGGGGGCGCTGGCCCAGGCCAAGGCCTCTGATCGGCGACGCAGGGAGGGGCAGGCGCTGTCACCCTGGGACGGGATCCCTATTGCAGTCAAGGACAACATTTCCACCAAGGGTCTAAAAACCACCTGTGCCTCTCGTTTTTTGGCTAATTATGTTCCCTTGTTCGATGCTGAGGTTGTGAGCAGACTGAAAGACGTGGGTCTGTCCATTATTGGCAAAACGAATCTTGATGAGTTTGCCATGGGCTCCTCTACAGAGTATTCTGCCTATGGTGTAACCTGCAATCCCCATGACCATGAACGGGTCTCCGGCGGATCGAGCGGAGGATCGGCGGCGGCTGTGGCCGCGGGAGAAGTGCCCTGGTCTCTGGGTACTGACACTGGCGGTTCAATCAGGCAGCCTGCTTCATTTTGCGGTGTCGTGGGCCTGAAGCCCACCTACGGATGGGTGTCGCGCTACGGAGTTGTTGCGCTGGCTCCGTCCCTGGACCATGTCGGGCCCTTGGCCAGGACGGTGGAAGATGCGGCTCTCTTGTTCTCGCTGATCGCAGGACCTGATCCTAAGGACGCCACTTCGTCCGATGCCCGGGAATTTTCGATTCCCGACTGGGACGAATCCTTTGTCAAGGGCCTGAAAATTGGAGTTCCTGAAGAGTTTTTCGGCGAGGGCATCAGCCCTGAAGTCGAAGGAGCGGTGAGGGACTGCCTCAACGCCCTGGAAGGCTGGGGTGCTGAACTTGTGCCGATTTCCCTAGCGACAAATGAGTACGCCATTGATACATACCTGACATTGGTGACAGCGGAAGCAAGCTCAAGTCTTGCCCGCTACGACGGAGTGCGGTACGGAGTCCGCATCCCGGCGGAAGATTCCAACACGATGTTTGCCAGGAGCCGTTCGGCAGGCTTCGGCGCTGAAGTAAAACGCCGCATTATGCTGGGCACTTATGTACTGAGCGCAAGACAGTACGGGGCATATTATGAACAGGCGCAGAAAGTTCGCACGTTAATCAGGCAGGATGTGCTGGAAGCATTCAAGCAGGTTGATGTGATCATCACCCCGACCACCCCCAGTACTGCCTTTAGGATTGGGGCTAAACAAAGCCCCCTGGAAATGTATCTTTCCGATCTGTTTACCGCCATGGCCAACTTGTGCGGAATTCCAGCTCTGAACGTTCCTTGCGGCAGGGACTCCCGGGGCCTTCCCCTTGGCATGCAGATCATGGGTGGCCATTTTCAAGAGGAGCTGCTGTTTAGGGTAGCCCGACTGGTAGAGAATCATGTTGGTGTAGAGGGGGAAGTGTTCAGTGACAAGCTATGATACCGTGATCGGTCTGGAAATCCATGTGGCGCTGATGACAGAGAGTAAGTTTTTGTGCAGCTGCAAGACGACCTTCGGGGCTCCGCCAAACAGCCAATGTTGTCCTGTCTGCTTAGGACTGCCCGGCACCTTGCCCCTAATTAATGAAAAGGCAGTCGAATACGCCACCAAGGCAGGGTTGGCCCTCAACTGCCAGATTCACTTTTTTAGCCGGTTTGACCGGAAAAACTATTTTTATCCTGATTTGCCCAAGGCATTCCAGATCACACAGGATGCCTTTCCCCTGTGTACAGACGGTTTCCTCGAGTACTACATGGATGAACAGCTCGTGCGCACCGCGATCACCCGCATTCATCTCGAAGAGGAAGCAGGCAAACTGATTCACAGCGGCCCTACCATCGTCGATTCTGAGTATTCATTAGTAGATTATAACCGGGCCGGTATCCCCCTGATCGAAATTGTGACTGCCCCCGACATTCACACCCCAAGACAAGCAAGGCTGTTCTTGGAGCAGCTAAGGCTCCTTATGAACTACATCGGGGTTTCCGACACGAAAATGGAGGAGGGCTCCCTGAGATGTGATGCCAACATCTCTCTCAAGCCGGCGGGCAGCAGCGTGTTAGGAACCAAGGTTGAGATTAAGAACCTCAACTCCTTCCGGGCACTGGAGAAGGCGCTGGAATATGAGGAACGCCGGCAGAGCAAGCTGTTAGACAGGGGCGAGGCCATCAGGCAGGAGAGCCGGACCTGGGATGAGAGGGCAGGGAGGACGATCACCATGCGTTCCAAAGGTGATGCGCCCGATTACCGCATTTTCCCCGAGCCCGACCTGCCCCCCCTCAACCTAGATCCAGCATGGGTGAGTCTAATCAAGGTTTCAGTTCCTGAGCTTCCCCTGGAGCGGCTCAAGCGCCTGGAGGAGGAGTACGGCCTGTCCCGGTATGAAGCGACTTTCCTTGTCAATTACCGGGACTTTGGCGATCTTTTCTTCGAGCTGGCTGAGATTGGTTTGGAGCACAAGTCCATCGTGAACTTCCTGATGGGCGATTATGCCCGCCTGGCCAGGGAACACGGGCATATGGCCGCCAAGCGGCTTGCAGAACTTTTGCAGCTGCAGGCAGAAGGACGAATCAGCCAGAACCAGGCCAAGGCAGTGCTCGAAGAACTCTTTTCTTGCCGCCTGTCAGCAAGGGAGATCGTAGAGAAAAAGGGCCTGGAAGTGGTGGGGGATCCGGCAGCGCTGCAGCCGGTGGTGGCAGAAGTCCTTGATGGCAACAGAGAACTTGCAGCACG
This sequence comes from Bacillota bacterium, assembly GCA_012518325.1. Lineage (GTDB taxonomy): Bacteria > Bacillota > Limnochordia > Darwinibacteriales > Darwinibacteriaceae > UBA5420. The sequence continues at coordinate 3,014 of JAAYSR010000196.1, read as the reverse complement.
CTACAAGAATGGTGAGACTAAATTGCTAGGTTTTTTTGTCGGCCAGGTCATGCGTGCTACTCAAGGCAAAGCGGACCCCGAAACGGTTAGTCAACTTCTCCGGGACGAGCTGGCGGATTAAGCAAACAATAGCAGGAATTTCCTTTGAAATATGGAATTAGGGCGTAGAAGGGCAGGAATCATGAGATGGAAAATGTCATGTTTTTCTTTGCTAACCTACCCGTCTATTCCTTTGGTTTCATGCTGGGACTGGGGCTATTGATCGGGGGTTTGCTGGCACAGCGTGAAGGGAAGCGCAAGGGCCTAGGTTCTGATTTTGTCTACCGCTTCATTGTCCAGGCAGCAATAGTCTTTGTTATCGCGGGGCGGTTCGGCCATGTTTATCAGCTCTACGGCTGGCGAACGTTCATCTACCCCTGGACCCTGTTTTCAGGCGTGCAACTAGATGAGTACCGGGGACTTGTGGCCGTCGGCATCTACACTGTGTATTTCATGTTCAGCAACGTGGATAATCCTGCCTGCTTCTTGGATGCTGTGGTGCCTTCTGTTGCGCTGATGCAGTCTCTAGGCTATTTGGGCTCCAGCATTCTCGGGAGGGAGACGACCAGTATCTGGGGGGTCGACCTCGGTGAGTTTGTCCTGCATCCCCTGCCTCTGTATTCTGCCATCACTTACTATGTTATTTTCTCTTTTTTGTGGCGCATGAGGCGTAATCTGCGCTACGACGGGCAGCTGTTTCTTGGCTATTTGACCTTAAGTGCACTGGCCCAGCGAATCTTGATGTCATATCGTGAGGTTTTCGGCGAATCTACAAATCCTTGGCTGTATACCATTGCTTTTGTAATCTTTGGCTTAGCATGGCTGTTTTTGCACTTGCGTTCACCCCTTACCGACTCCAGGCGTCGGCTGGATTTGTCGGATTGGCGTTCATGGCTGGTCTATTTGGCCTCTGTTTTGGGAGTTGCCCTGCTGATGATTCGGTTTTTTTACTGGCGTTTTAGTTAACGGGGGGTGGCAGTATGCTGAAGGAATGGGTGCGCACCCGGCTGGAGGAGAACTCTTACCGGCTGACACCGCAGCGGGAAGCTGTTGTGGATGTGCTCATTGCCAACGCCGAGGATCATTTGTCAGCCGAAGAAGTTTATATGCACACCAGGAGACTGCATACGGAGATCGGTTTGGCTACCGTCTACCGCAATCTGGAGTTACTGGAAAGGCTGGAGATTATCCACCGTTTTGATTACGGAGACGGTCAAAGCCGCTATGAGATTAAGATGGGGGATGAAGACAAGCACTATCACCATCATCTGATCTGCCAGAAGTGCGGGAAGATTGGGGAGTTTCACAGCGATCTGCTCGAGAGTGTCGAAAAGCGCATTACGGAAGAGACTGGCTTTGAAGTAACAGATCACTGTCTCCGCTTTTTCGGACTGTGCAGCGAATGCAGAGCCAGCAGCGACCAGGAGTCGAATGGCGCTTGACAAAGGATCGCGCGGCGGTGTATGATGAGTTTAATTTAGATTGGCGTTGATGGGGAGTAGTACACGGTCTACGCTTACAGAGAGGAAAGCCTTGAGCTGCGAGCTTTCTAAGAAGATGGCCCTGGAAGTCGCCCCGGAGCTTCCTATGTGAAAAAGTGCCTTAAGCGTTGAGTAGCCTAGGACGGTGGTTCCGTTATAACCTTCGAGAGCTCCCTGCTGCGGCAGGGAGAATTAAGGTGGTACCGCGATGGCTTTTCGTCCTTATCAGACGAAGAGCCTTTATTATTTTGGCGAGGAGTGACGATCTTGAACAAGACCTATGATCCCAAGCAAGTTGAAGACAAGTGGTACAGCTACTGGGAGGAGAAAGGCTTCTTCCGCGCAGAGGTGGATAAGGAGAAGGAACCCTTTTGTGTAGTGATCCCGCCCCCGAACATCACGGGGCAGCTGCATATGGGTCATGCTTTAGACAATACCCTGCAGGACATTTTTGTGCGCTGGAAGCGCATGCAGGGCTACAACACGGTCTGGGTTCCCGGTACAGACCATGCAGGCATTGCCACCCAGGCCAGAGTAGAGGGGCATATCCGGGCTACAGAAGGCAGGACCCGGGAAGAAATCGGCCGTGAGGAGTTTCTCAAGCGCACCTGGGCCTGGAAGGACGAGTACGGCCGTCAAATTCTCAATCAGCTGAAAAAGCTGGGTGCTTCCCTGGACTGGGAAAGGGAGCGCTTTACCATGGACGAAGGCTGCAGCCGGGCTGTCCGTGAAGTTTTTGTGCGCCTGTTTGACAAAGGCCTGATTTACCAAGGGAATTACAGCGTAAACTGGTGTCCGAGCTGTTCTACGACCCTGTCTGACATTGAAGTGGAACATGAGGATGAACAGGGCAAGCTGTACCATGTGAGATATCCTTACAGCGACGGCAGCGGCTTTATCCAGGTTGCCACCACACGGCCGGAGACCATCCTGGGTGACACAGCGGTGGCGGTGAACCCAGAAGATGAGCGCTATGCGCACCTCTTGGGCCAGACAGTTATTGTGCCCTTGGTTGACCGCGCAGTTCCGATTATCGCCGATGATTACGTGGATCAGGAGTTTGGCACAGGGATGGTAAAGATCACGCCCTCCCATGACCCTAACGACTTTGAAATCGGTTTGCGGCACAATCTGCCACAGGTTCAGGTCATCGGCCTCGACGGAATGATGACTGAGGAAGCTGGAAAATACGCGGGTCTGGATCGCTATGAAGCACGCAGGCAAGTGGTGCAGGATCTTAATGAACTTGGCCTTTTGGTGAAGGTTGAGGACCATGATCATGCGGTTGGCCATTGCTACCGCTGCAGCACGGTTGTGGAGCCGGTTGTATCGAAGCAATGGTTCGTGAAAATGGGGCCTTTGGCCAAACCTGCAATTGCCGCGGTGGAAAACGGCGAGATCCGCTTTATCCCTGAACGTTTCACCAAGCACTATCTCCGCTGGATGGAAAATTTACGCGACTGGTGCATCTCCCGGCAGCTGTGGTGGGGACAC
>JAAYSR010000195.1 GCA_012518325.1 Bacillota bacterium | reverse complement strand
GCGATGATGATTCTGCGGGCTAACGCCCTGATGAAAGGCCACTCGGGCATTCGCCCGGAAGTGATTGAACTCTTGGTGGAGCTTGTCAACAGAGGTGTGACGCCCCTTATTCCCAGCCAAGGTTCGGTGGGGGCCAGCGGCGATCTGGTTCCTTTGGCGCATATGTCAGCTGTGCTGATAGGTGAAGGGCAGGCTTACTACAAAGGGAAGCTGTATTCCGGGGCGGAGGCACTGAGACTGGCAGGATTGCAGCCGGTTGCCTTAGAAGCAAAAGAAGGGCTCGCCCTGATTAACGGAACCCAGGCCATGACTGCCCAGGGAGTGATAGCCCTCTATGACAGCGAGGTATTGCTGAAGACGGCGGATATTGCAGCAAGCCTGACCCTGGAGGCGCTGTGCGGCATCCCAGCTGCCTTTGATGAGCGCGTCCATGCCGTCCGGGCCCATCAGGGGCAAATTGCTGCAGCTGAAAACTTGAGGCGAATTCTGGCTGGCAGCGAACTAGTTTACAGTCAGGATCACGGGAGAATCCAGGACGCCTACTCTCTGCGCTGCATCCCACAGGTTCATGGCGCGTCCAAGGATGCCTTTGCCTATGTGGAATCTGTACTAAACAGGGAAATCAACTCAGTTACAGACAATCCGATTATCTTCCCTGAGGATGGCGATGTAATCTCGGCAGGGAACTTCCACGGTCAGCCGGTCGCATTGGCTTTGGACTTCTTAGGCATTGCCCTGGCGGAGATTGGCAACATAACGGAGCGCCGCATAGAGCGTCTTGTCAATCCTGCACTGAGCGGACTGCCGCCCTTCCTGACTGAAAGGAGCGGACTAAACTCCGGTTATATGATCATTCAGTATACCGCTGCAGCTCTGGTTTCGGAGAACAAAGTCCTGTCCCATCCTGCATCAGTTGATTCTATCCCTACTTCTGCCAACCAGGAAGACCATGTCAGCATGGGATCGGTCGCGGCCAGCAAACTCCTCAGGATCCTGACCAATCTGCAGAACATAGTGGCGATAGAGATCCTGTGCGCCTGTCAGGCTTTGGAGTTTAGGGACCGCTGCAGGCTGGCTCCGGCAACCAAGGCCGTTTATGATTTAGTAAGGGGGCAGATACCGCCCCTGGAGGAAGATCGCTTCCTGGAACCGGAGATCAAATTGGCAAGGGATTTGGCGGTCTCCGGCCAAATATTGCAGGCAGCAGAAAACATAGTAGGAAGGATAAAATAGAGGAGGTCATTTTATGATTAGAGCACCGCGAGGAGCAAGTTTAACCTGTAAAGGCTGGCATCAGGAAGCAGCTATGCGCATGCTGATGAACAACCTGGATCCGGAGGTGGCAGAACGCCCTGATGAACTCATTGTCTATGGAGGAAGCGGAAAGGCAGCCCGCAATTGGGAGGCCTACGAAGCCATTGTCCGCACACTAAAGACTCTAGAAGACGATGAGACTTTGCTGGTTCAGTCAGGCAAGCCCGTAGGAGTATTTCGGACGACGCCCCAATCACCCCGGGTTCTGATTGCCAACTCGAATTTGGTGCCTGCCTGGGGGAACTGGGAACACTTCAGGGAACTGGAGAAAAAGGGATTGATGATGTTTGGGCAGATGACTGCCGGAAGCTGGATTTATATCGGCACCCAAGGCATTTTGCAGGGAACGTATGAGACGTTGGCAGAACTTGCCCATCAGCATTTCGGCGGTTCGCTCAAGGGCCGTTTGGTGCTCACGGCAGGTCTCGGCGGCATGGGCGGCGCCCAACCCCTGGCTGTAACGATGAACGGCGGCGTAGCGATTGTGGTTGAGGTTGATCCCGAACGGATTGAAAAGCGGATTGCCACGAGGTACTGCCAGGTTTCAACAGAAAACCTGGATGAGGCGCTGCGCTTGGCCCAGGAAGCCAAGGACAAGGGCGAACCGTTGTCCATCGCGCTGTTAGGAAATGCTGCCGAAGTACTGCCTGAGTTTGTGAAACGGGGCATTACACCAGATGTTGTAACAGATCAGACATCTGCCCACGATCCGTTAAACGGCTATATCCCCCTGGGTTACAGCTTGGAAGCTGCCGCCAGGCTGCGCCAGGAAAATCCGGATCGCTATGTCCAGCTGGCCAAAGAATCCATGGGAACCCATGTCCAGGCTATGCTTGACTTGCAGAAGCGGGGAGCAGTCACCTTTGACTACGGCAATAACATCAGGCAGCAGGCGAAGGACGTAGGTGTAGAAAACGCCTTTGACTTCCCAGGTTTCGTGCCGGCGTATATCAGGCCTCTCTTCTGTGAGGGCAAAGGGCCTTTCCGCTGGGCAGCACTCTCCGGTGACCCCGCTGATATTCACAAAATCGACGACAGGCTTTGCGCAGAGTTTGCAGACAACGAGCGTTTGGTACGCTGGATTAAGATGGCCAAGGAACAGGTGGCATTCCAGGGACTGCCCTCCCGCATCTGCTGGCTGGGCTATGGTGAACGTGCCCGCTTCGGCCTGTTGATTAATGATATGGTTAAATCTGGCGAGCTGTCCGCACCCATCGTTATTGGCAGAGACCATCTCGACGCAGGTTCGGTGGCCTCGCCCCACAGGGAGACGGAAGGCATGAAAGACGGCAGCGATGCTGTGGCCGACTGGCCGATCCTAAATGCCCTGGTTAATGCCTGTGCAGGTGCCAGCTGGGTTTCAGTACACCACGGAGGCGGTGTAGGTATCGGCTATTCCATCCACGCCGGCATGGTTGTGGTTGCCGACGGTACAGATGAGGGCGCAGAACGTCTGGAAAGGGTGTTAACCTCTGATCCGGGCATGGGAGTTATTCGCCATGCTGATGCAGGCTATGATTTGGCCATCAAGACCGCCACGGAAAAAGGCATTCGCGTACCTATGCTGGAGAAATAGGAAGGGAGATATGATGACAGAGAAACAGATTGTTCAGTGTGTGCCAAACATCAGTGAAGGCCGGCGCCTTGACGTAGTAGAAAAAATCGTCGATCAGGTACGTCAAACCGACGGTGTACAGCTCTTGGACTATTCCTCTGACTATGACCATAACCGTACCGTGATTACCTATGTTGGCGACCTGGCAGACGTCCAGGAGGCAAGTTTCCGCCTGACCCAGGAAGCAGTGCGTTTGATCAATATGGAAGAGCATCAGGGAGCACATCCCAGAATCGGTGCCGTTGACGTGATTCCCTTCATCCCTATTGAGGGGATTACCATGCAGGAGTGTGCAGAAGGTGCCGCGGTCCTTGCCGAGCGCATCTACCAGGAACTTGGAGTTCCCACCTACCTTTACGGCGAGGCGGCCAGGAAGCCCGCCAGGAAGAATCTTAGCAACATCCGCAAGGGCAATTATGAGGGGCTGAAAGAATCCATACACGAGGAAGCACGGCATCCGGACTTCGGTGAGCCAAGGCTGCATGAAACAGCCGGCGCCACGGTGGTTGGTGCCCGCATGCCCCTGGTGGCGTTCAATGTCAACCTGGGGACAAGCAAGAAAGAGATCGCCGATGCTATCGCACGCAGTGTAAGGGAGCGCAACGGCGGTTTCAAAAACGTCAAGGGGATGGGCGTAGTACTGGAAGAACGGGGAGAAGTTCAGGTTTCTATGAACCTGGAAAACTATAAGACCACGCCTATTTACAGGGTACTGGAGACCATTCGCCGGGAAGCAGCCCGTTACGGTGTTCCGGTGGTAGGGACCGAGCTGATCGGCCTGGTACCTCAGCAGGCTCTCATTGATGTTGCCGCCTGGTATTTGCAGCTGGAAGAATTCGATTCCGATCAGGTGTTGGAAAATCGCCTGCGCTAGGGGGAAGGAAAGTGCACATTGACCTTCTGATCAAAAATGGACAGGTGATAACTGCCGCACAGGCAGAGTATCCGGTACGGGGCAAGAAGATGCAGGACTTGGAGGTAATTGAACAGGGCTGGGTTGCCTGTGCCGGCAAGCAGATTGTGGGGGTAGGGGCCGGCGAAGTGCTGCCTCCAGATCTGGAAATTACAGAGAGCACTCAGGTCATTGACGCCGCTGGCCAGGTTGTAACCCCTGGTCTGGTCGATCCCCATACCCACCTGATTTTCGGCGGAACCAGGGAAGATGAGTTCTACCTCAGGGCGCAGGGTGCAGATTACATGGAGATCATGGAGGCCGGCGGCGGAATCGCCAGTTCCGTAAGGGCAACCAGGGCGGCATCCTTGGCTGAGCTGGCGGCTTCCGGCCGCAAGCGCCTGAAGTGGATGCTCAGCATGGGTGTGACTACTGTTGAATGCAAGAGCGGCTATGGCTTGGACTTGGAAACTGAACTAAAGCAGCTGGAGGCCGTCAGAATTCTCAGGCAGGAACAGCCGGTAGAACTGGTTTCTACTTTTCTGGGCGCCCATGCGTGGCCCGCAGAGTATCAGGGTGACCAGGAGGGGTATGTTGATTTTCTGCTGAACACGGTCCTGCCCCGGGTCAAGGAAGCGGATTTGGCTGAGTATGTCGATGTTTTCACCGAAAAGGGAGTCTTTTCTGTGGAGCAAAGCCGGCGGATTTTCCAGAAGGCCAAAGAACTTGGCTTTAAGCTTAGGATCCACGCAGATGAAATGAACACCTTGGGCGGGGCGGAACTTGCTGCTGAAATGGGGATGGCCAGTGCGGATCATCTGTTGATGGTTTCTGACCAAGGCATTGAGGCCTTAGGGGAGAGCGACGCTGTTCCCATCCTCCTGCCCGCAACAGCCTTTGTTCTGCGCAAGCCGTACGCCCCTGCACGCAAAATGCTGGATGCCGGGTTGCCGGTAGCATTAGCCACCGACTTTAATCCCGGGTCATGTCCCACGGCCAACCTGGGGCTGGTCATGTCACTCGCTTGTTTGTACATGGCCATGACGCCGGAAGAGGTGTTCCATGCGGTCACCATCAATGCCGCCCATTCCTTGGGGCGCAGTGACAGGCTTGGCAGTATTGAAACCGGCAAGCAGGCAGATTTGGTGATCTTTGATGTGGACACCTACAAAAAGATACCTTATTTTGTTGGGGTTAACCTCGTGGAAACTGTAATTAAAGCGGGCCAGGTCATCCAGCCCTAGAAACGATGTGGAAAGTGGTGGTGTTGTGTTAACCGATTTGACATTGCGGGAGTTTGCTCAGGATTTAGGTTCGGAGAAACCGGCGCCCGGAGGGGGGAGCGCTTCCGGTTTGGCCGGTGCACTTGCCGCTTCGCTGGTGCAAATGGTCGGCCACCTCAGCGGTGAGGGACAGGAGGAGCTGATATCCCGATCCCGCAGCCTTGCAGATGAACTGTTAGATCTTGTCAACCGCGATACAGAGGCTTTTAACCGAGTGATGGCTGCCTTTAGGCTGCCTAAGACAACTGAGGAAGAAAAGAAGGCACGCCGTGCAGAAATTCAGGCAGCGACCCGCCTGGCTACAGAGGTGCCTCTCAAGATCGCCGAACTGTCCCTGGAAGTGCTGGCTTTAGCTGAACAAATGGCGTTCCGCGGCAATAAGAATGCGCTGAGTGATGCCGGGGTGGCGGGCCTGCTTGGTGTGGCCGCCTGCAGGGGAGCAGCCTACAATGTGCTGATCAACCTGCCGGGTCTCAAGGATGAGGAGTTCGTCGCAGCCTGCAAACTGCGCCTCAAAGAGCTGCTGCAGGAGGCTGAACAGTTTGAAGAAACGATTGGCTCCCATGTCCTAGGGGTTCTGTCTTAGGGAGAAAACACTGACACTATGGGATGGGGCGGCTTGCAGCCAGGGCTGCGCCCCTCCCTTTGTTCATTTTTGGGGGGTGGAGTTCTCTGATTACCCTGAAGCGTTACTCGCATGAAACTGAAACAGTGAAAATGGGCAGAGGTTTTTTCGAGGGCTGGCCTAATCCGCCGACTGAAGAAGTGCACAGGCGCATTCTGGGAGAGAGCTATTTGGCCTTAGTCGCAATAGACACAGACAAGAACGAAATTGTGGGTTTTGTAAACGCTGTCAGCGACGGTGTACTGTCTGCCTATCTTCCTCTCCTAGAGGTGCTGCCCGCCTATCGGGGACGGGGCATCGGAACGCTCTTGGTCAAGGCCATGCTGGAAGAGCTTCAGGACCTGTATATGGTTGACCTTTGCTGCGATCAACGTTTGCAGTCCTTTTATGAAAGGCTCGGCATGACAAGGTCCTGCGGCATGATCTGCCGGAATTACCTAGCCCAGGGCGGAAAAACTACCTAGAACGGGATTGTCCGGCGAACCTGCGGATCTTGACAACGCAAAGCAGGTTGTGGTAAAATATTGTTCAATTATAGCAGAAATAAGGGCTATGAAGGATTCAGTAGCGGGCCATGGGTACTCAGAGAGCAGGCTGGTTGGTGCAAAGCCTGCAGAACATGGTTCTGGACGGTGCTCGGCACCATCCTTGGCGAATTACACTCTGGAGCCTAAGTGGTCGGTCAAAGACGCTTCGGGGGCCATCCGTTACAGTGGCAGAGGTGGGCTTTTGCGCTGCAGGGGCTCATGAATAAAGGTGGTACCACGGGTTCTCTCGTCCTTTAAGGATCGAGGGGATTTTTTAGTTTAAGGGGGAGTTTTTATGGCAAATGCGTTTGATGTCCTGGAGGAACGCGGTTTTATTGAACAGACAACACATCCAGAAGAGCTTCGAGAGCTTTTGGGCAAGGAATCAGTCACCTTTTACGTAGGCTTTGATGCGACTGCGCCCAGCCTCACCATGGGCCATCTCATTCCGCTCATGAGCATGCTGCATCTCTACAGGGCTGGCCATCGCCCCATCTTCCTCCTGGGTGGAGGCACAACCATGATCGGTGATCCGTCCGGCAAGTCCGATATGCGGCAGATGCTGACTAAAGAGGCAATTGATGCCAATGTGGAGAGTTTCAGGCGGCAGTTTTCCAAGTTCGTCAATTTTGCAGACGGTTCTGCCATCCTGGAGAACAATGCCAACTGGCTTCTCGATCTGAACCTGATGGAGTTCATGCGGGAGGTGGGCAGGCACTTTTCCGTCAACCGCATGCTTACCATGGAAACGTACAAGGCGCGCCTGGAATCCGGCCTTACCTTCCTGGAGTTCAGTTACCTGCTAACCCAGTCCTACGATTTTCTGGAGCTGTACCGCCGGTACAACTGCCGCCTGCAGATGGGCGGCAACGATCAGTGGTCGAATATCATAGGCGGCTATGAGCTGGTGCGTAAAGTGGAGGGTGCATCTGTCTACGGTCTCACCCTTAAGCTGCTGACCACCAGTGCCGGCACCAAAATGGGCAAGACAGAAAAAGGCACTGTCTGGCTCGATCCTGAGCGGACCAGCCCCTACGATTTCTACCAGTACCTGCGGAACGTCGATGACGCAGATGTAGAGCTCATGCTGGCCCTGCTAACCTTCCTTCCCATGGAAGAAGTACGCAGATTAGGCGCTTTGAAGGATGCGGAAATCAACCGTGCCAAGGAAGTGCTTGCCTTTGAGGTTACCAAGTTTGTCCATGGCGAGGAGGAAGCCAAAAAAGCTGAGGCTACAGCCAAGGCGCTCTTTGGCGGACCGGGAGTAGCGGAGGATATGCCTTCTACGGCCTTGCCACGGGCAGTCTTTGCTGAGGGAATGGATATTCTCACTCTGCTTACCGAGACCGGACTTGCAGCGAGCCGCAGCGAAGGACGCCGCCTGGTGCAGCAGGGAGGCATCACCCTAGGGGACGAACGAGTGACAGAAATCGATTATCTGGTAACTGAAGCAGAGTTTTCCGGCGGCGAGCTGGTGATTCGGAAAGGGAAAAAGGTCTATCATCGAGTTGTGCTGCAGTAAGTATACGGCAAGAAAAAGTCGGGGAAACCCGGCTTTTTTCTTGACCGGAAAATAGTTTTTCGGTAGAATAGTTTCATGTTGTAATTATTTGCATTGCAAACAAATGGGGTGAAGGGATTGGCCGACGCAGATTTAGTCATTGAATTCGTTGCAACACTGCATGAACTGAGACGCTATAAAGGCTGGTACCGAGGGTGTTCTTTGCCTGTGCGCAAAAACGCTGTGACGCTGCTGATGTATCTCCATCATCACCTGCCTGAAGACAGTCCCGGAATGCAGCCTTCTGAACTGGGAGAGCGCCTGAAGTTGACCCGTCCAACTGTAACAACTCTCGTCAACTCCTTGGAGGAGCACAGCCTCGTAGAGCGGATCAGCGACGAGGAAGACCGGAGGGTGGTCTATGTAAGGCCGACAAGCCAGGGGGTGGCTTTGGTGCAGCAGGCGAAGGAAGCTTTCGCCAAAAGCATTGAAGAGATTATGGATCACTTGGGGCCTGAAGATGGAAGGGAATTGGTGCGGATTACCCGCAAGGTCCGGGAGTTTTTGGCCAGCCGGCATAGGGAAGGGAAAGGGGGACGTGACTGATGTGGAAACTGCGATCCTACTTTAAGCCCTATCTGCCCACCATTGTCACAGTCATGGCGCTGGTGTTTCTGGAAGTGATGGCTACTTTGAAACTTCCGGATCTGATGAGTGAAATAGTGGACCAGGGCATCGCCAGAGGCAATATCCCGCTGATTTGGAAAACCGGCGGGATCATGCTGGCCGTCGCCTTTGCGGGAGTGTTATGCGCTGTCGCGGGCAACTATTTGGCATCCCGTTCATCCACCCGCTTTGGGCGGGAGCTGCGCTTTGATGTCTTTAGGAGCGTTGGCGAGTTTGCTCCCCGTGAGTTCAGCACTTTCGGGACAGCCTCCCTCATTACCCGTACCACCAACGATGTGCAGCAGGTTCAGCAGATTTTTCATATGAGCATGAGAATGGCAATGCGGGCACCCCTAATGGCCATAGGCGGAGTGCTGATGGTAGTGCGCAAAGACTCACGCCTCGCCCTTATTCTCCTGGGGCTGATTCCCGTCATCGGCCTGGTGATTTCCTACGTCATCGTCAAAGGTGTGCCGCTGTTCAAGAGCCTGCAGCAGAAGATCGACCGTCTCAACCTGGTGCTCCGGGAACAGCTGATGGGAGTCAGGGTGATCCGGGCCTTTGACAGGGGGAAGCATGAGCAGGAGCGTTTTGATGCAGCTAATCGCGACTTGACGGAGATAGCCCTTAAGGTAAACCGCATCATGGTGACTTTAATGCCCCTGCTTGGCCTGCTTATTAACGTCACAAATATTGTCATCATCTGGTTTGCCGCTAAGAGAATCGATCTTGGCGTGATGCAAGTCGGAGATTTGATGGCGTTCTTGCAGTATACGATGCAGATCTTTATGTCTGTGATGATGCTGTCCTTCATATTCGTTATGCTGCCCAGGGCTTCGGCGTCGGCAGAAAGGATCGTAGAAGTCCTAGAGACTGAGACTTCGATCAAGGATCCGGAAAAGCCCGTGAAGCTTGAAGGGGGCCAAGGCGTCCTGCGCTTTGAGAATGTTACATTCAAATATCCGGGAGCAGCTGAACCAGTCCTGAGCAATATTACCTTTACTGCCAAACCCGGCGAAACTACCGCCATTATTGGAGGAACCGGGTCCGGCAAATCAACAATTCTGGATTTGATCCCGCGTTTTCACGATCCTAAGGAAGGCAGGATCACGCTGGACGGAGTGGACATCAGGCAACTGGCTTTGCGGGATCTGCGCTCCCGCTTAGGGTATGTATCACAGCAGGCTGTGCTGTTTTCCGGGACGATAGCTTCGAACATTCGCGGCGGCAAAAAAGACGCCACCGATGAAGAGGTCAGGGAGGCCGCCCGCATAGCCCAGGCGAGCGAATTCATTGACGAGCGGGAAGATGGATACACAAGTTATGTGGCCCAAGGCGGAACCAACCTGTCAGGAGGGCAGAAACAGAGACTCTCTATTGCAAGGGCAGTAGTGAGGCAGCCTCAGGTCTACCTCCTTGACGATACTTTTTCTGCCCTGGATTACCGGACAGATGCCCGTCTGCGCCTGGAACTGAGTAAGACCGCGCAGGATGCGGCGGTGATTGTTGTTGCTCAGCGCGTCAGTACAATCCTCCATGCCGACCAGATTATTGTTCTTGATCAGGGAAGGATTGTGGGCAAGGGAACCCACTCCGCTCTGTTGCGGGACTGTGCGGTGTACAGGGAAATAGTGGCATCTCAGTTTGGAGAGGAGGCGGTCTCATGAGAATGCATTCGTCTGGAAGGAGACAAGGCGGACATGGCGGAGGCTACGGCCCCCGAGGGATAGGCCGCCCTGCGGAAAAAGCCAAGGATTTCAGGGGGACTGTCAAGCGCCTCGTCCGCTATATGGGGCCGCATAAGTGGAGTTTGCTCGCGGTTTTTCTGGCAACGCTTGCCAGCACTTTGTTTTCAATTCTCAGCCCTAGGATTTTGGGCCAGGCCACAACCGTCCTCTTTGAAGGCATGCTGGCCAGGCTGGAAGGCTTGCCAGGGGCCGGCGTGGACTTTGCCGCGATCCTGCGCATTCTGCTCATGCTCGGTACAGTATATCTGTTTAGCACCCTGTTTGGGTTTGTCCAGCAGAGGGTTATGGTGAACGTTGCTCAAACGACTGTGTACAAAATGAGGAAAGACATTAACGAAAAGCTGGCCAGGCTGCCTTTGCAGTACTATGACAGCACCTCCCACGGCGACACTTTGAGCAGGTTTACCAACGATGTAGACATAATCAGCCAAAGCCTCCAACAAAGTGTAATTCAGATGATGTCCTCGCTAATTACCATTATTGGTGTTACAATAATGATGCTGCTGATCAGTCCCATTCTCACATTGCTGACCATCGGGATGCTGCCCCTCAGCGCGGGGATCAGCGCCCTGATTGCTTCCCGGTCGCAGAAGTACTTTGTGAGGCAGCAGAACATTCTCGGTGAGCTCAATGGTCATATCGAAGAAACCTTTACCGGCCACACCATTGTCAAGGCTTACGGCCTGGAGGCTGAGGCGGAGGACGCTTTCAGAACGATTAACGATGAGCTCTACGAAAACGGATGGAAAGCGCAGTTTGTCTCAGGGACAATTATGCCTCTGATCCGCTTTGTCGGCAACCTCGGCTATGTAGTGATTGCAGTCGCCGGCGGTGTATTTGTCACGCAGCGGACATTAGCCATCGGCCATGTTCAGGCGTTTATGCAATACTCCCGCCAGTTCGGCATGCCCATTACCCAGGTGGCCGGCATCGTTAACGTGCTGCAGTCCACAGTGGCTGCTGCAGAGCGGGTTTTTGAGCTCCTGGATGAAGAGGAGGAAGCTGCCGACAGACCTGATGCCAAGACAATAGCGGAACCTGCAGGCAGAATTGGGCTCCATGATGTCAGCTTTGGCTACGAAGCAGACCAGCTGGTGCTGAAAAATCTTGATCTTGCGGTGGAACCGGGCCAGCTGATTGCTATCGTAGGGCCCACCGGGGCTGGGAAGACTACCCTGGTTAACCTGTTGATGCGCTTTTACGATGTCAACCAGGGCAGCATTACCTTTGACGGCCATGACATACGGGACTTGAAACGCAGCAGTCTTCGGACGATGTTCGGCATGGTGCTGCAGGACACCTGGCTGTTTGAAGGGACGATCAGGGACAACATTGCCTACGGCCGGGAGGGTGTTTCTGACGAGGAGGTTGTGGCCGCGGCCAAAGCCGCCCACGTGGATCACTTCGTCCGCACTTTGCCCGAAGGTTATGATACAGTTTTGACGGAAGATGCCTCAGGCATCTCCCAGGGCCAAAGGCAGCTTTTGACAATCGCCAGGGCAATCTTGGCCGATCCTGCGGTGCTCATTTTGGACGAAGCGACCAGTTCGGTAGATACCCGTACCGAACGCCTGATTCAGGCAGCCATGGCCCGCCTGATGGAGGGCCGCACCAGCTTTGTGATCGCTCACCGTCTCTCCACCATTCTCGACGCGGATCGCATCCTGGTGATCAATGACGGTGAAATAATAGAACAGGGAACTCATCAAGAGTTGATGGAGAAGAATGGTTTTTACGCGGAGCTTTACAACAGTCAGTTTGCCTCCGCAGCGGTTTAGAGATGAGGTGTGTTTGTGTCACGAGTAGTTATTGGCATGTCAGGCGGAGTTGACTCTTCGGTTGCGGCTTTGGTTCTCAAGGAAGCCGGTTATGAAGTAATTGGCGTTTTCATGAAGAACTGGGACGACCGGGATGAAACGGGGGCCTGCACTGCAGATGCGGATTACGACGATGTTAGGCGTGTCTGCGATCAGATCGGCATTCCCTATTACACCGTAAATTTTGAGCGGGAATACTGGGATCGGGTCTTTGTCTATTTTCTCGAAGAGTATAAAAGGGGACGCACCCCTAATCCGGATGTGATGTGCAACAAGGAGATCAAGTTTAAGGCCTTTCTGGAGAAGGCGATGCACTTGGAGGCGGACTACCTGGCAACCGGTCACTACGCTCAAATCGGGCAGGAGTCAGGCAGCTATACCCTGCTGAGGGGGAATGACCAGAATAAAGACCAATCTTACTTTCTCTATACCCTGGGGCAGAAACAGCTGGCCAAAACACTGTTTCCCATCGGCCACATGACCAAGAAGGAAGTAAGGGAGAAGGCGGTGCAGGCCAACTTGGCCACCGCCCACAAGAAGGACAGTACCGGGATCTGCTTCATAGGTGAAAAGGACTTCAAGGAGTTCTTGTCCAAGTATCTGCCGGCCCAGCCCGGGGAGATTCGCACCCTGGACGGCGAGCTTAAGGGGTACCATGACGGGTTAATGTATCACACAATCGGTCAGCGCAAGGGCTTAGGCATAGGCGGCGCCGGGGAGCCCTGGTTCGTTGTGGGCAAGGACTTGGCGACAAACACCCTCTTAGTGGCCCAGGGACAGAAACATCCTGCACTGTATTCGGAAGGTCTCAGGGCCGCAGATTTGAGCTGGGTGGCAGGGAAGCCGCCGGCCGTCAGCTTTGAGTGCACTGCCAAGTTTCGCTATCGCCAGGCGGATCAGAAGGTTTCAGTCCAGATTACCGAAGCAGGTGCCGAGATAAAGTTTCATGAGAAGCAGAGGGCCATCACTCCCGGCCAGGCCGTGGTCTTCTATGAGGGACCCGTATGTTTGGGGGGAGGCACAATTGAAGAAACCTGGGGGTAGGCAGAATGCTCGTTGGCGCGCTGTACGTTCAAGTCCATATTCCCGGAGCGGGATCGCTGAAGGAAAAGCGGCGGATAGTGAAAAGTATGATTGCCAAGGTTCAAAATCGGTTCAATGTCTCCATAGCAGAGCTGGAAAGCGAGAATCTTTGGCAAAGGGCTGCCATCGGCATTGCCATGGTTGGCGACAATCGGGAGCACCTGGAGCGGCAGCTGCAGTTTGTGTTGAACTTTTTGGATTCGGAGCCGCGCTGGGAGGTTATTAAGGTAGAGGTGGAGTGGAATTAAAGGATTTTGTGTCTATGTGGGGAAATTGTAAAGGAGCCATGACAGGGGGGCGAAGATGAACGAAAAGATTGCGATTATGACGGACAGCACCAGCGATATTCCAAAGGAAATTGCGGAGAAATACGGTATTCAGGTCGTTCCGTTGAAAATTTTGTACAAGACCCGGGAGTACCGGGATCAGGTAGACATCAGTTCAGAAGAGGTGTATGAACGCTTGGCAGTTGAGGTGCCAAGCACATCACTGCCTTCACCTGGGGATGTGCTGGAGCTGTGGGACCGTCTCAAACAGGAGGGCTTTACCCATGTCCTTGCTATCCATCTCTCCTCCGGTCTCAGCGGGACCATGCAGTTGATTGAGAACCTGTCCCGCCAGGTCGACGGGCTGGTGATCAAGGTTGTCGACTCGAAGAACATCTCCATGGGTTTAGGTTATACGGTAATTGAGGCTGCGCGCAAGCTGGCTCAGAACGCCAGTTTTGACGCGCTTTCTGCCCATGTTCAGGATACTTTGGCCAAGATAAGAGTCTACTTCGTCCTGGAGACTTTAGAATACTTGACAAAAGGGGGGAGACTGGGGAAAGTCGC
>JAAYSR010000194.1 GCA_012518325.1 Bacillota bacterium | reverse complement strand
TGGGCCTGGGACTTTTGGTCAATCGGCTGCCAGTCCGCCCGTTGGCAAGATTGCTGCTCTTGCAGGGAGGCCTTCTGGTCTATATTCTGATCGCCGGCAGCGGGGCATCTGCCTGGAGAGCCCTTGTTGTCAGCCTGTTGGGAGGTTATGCTGCTTATCTGGGCCAGCGCCAGGACCCTTTGCACCTATGGGCCACAGCAGGCTGGCTGCTGCTTCTGGCCCGGCCGAGCCTGGCTTTTGACACAGGCTTCTGCCTTTCCTTTGCCGCCTCAGGGGGCATCCTGCTCTGGGGGCCCAGTGTGCGGCTTAAGCCCAGGCAGGGCAGGGGTGTTGTCAACTATATCATGAACTCTCTGCTGCTGTCTGCCGCAGCCCAGCTAAGTCTGGCTCCGCTGTTGTTCGGCTATTTCGGCGAGGTAGCGCTTTTGGGACCTGTAGCTACGCTGATCTTTCTGCCGTTTGTGCTGGTGCTTATGCTCGGGGGGTTTTTGACTGCCCTTGGTCTGGGTCCTTTTGGCGTGGGTGCCGCTTTGAACGGAGCAATGAAGGCCGTCGGCGCTCTGGAGAGAATGCTGCTTCCCTATGCCGCTCAACTGTCCCTTGGCTCCTGGACGCTGCTTGAAGTGTATTTACTGTGGGCGGCCTTTATTTATGCAGGCTGGCGTTTGCGGCAGCCCCGCTTAATTAAACCAAAACGGACCTTGCACCAGTTGATTACAGCTGCTGTTGTCCTGCTCTTTATTTTCTGCCTTCCTCCTGCAGTTCGCAGACCCCTTGAAGTTACTGCGATCAATGTGGGGCAAGGAGACAGTTTCCTGATCAGAACACCGGGCGGGAAACATGTTTTGGTTGACGGAGGCGGCGACTCTCCCTATTGGCAGGCCCGGGGGAGAAATGTAGGGGAGGACCATCTTCTGCCCTACTTAAGGCACCGGAATATTTCCCGGCTGGATTATGTCATTTTGTCCCATCCCCATGAGGATCATCTCTTTGGCCTGTTGGCAGTGTTGGAACACCTTGATGTGGGAATGGTGATCGATAACGGCCACGAGCATACCAGCCCTACCTATGAACGCTATCTGGAACTCATCTATGAGAAAGGCATTGACTATCACACCGCCCGTGCCGGCGATAAGTTGAGCCTCGGAGACGGAGTTACCCTGAGTGTTCTGTATCCTGAGAGGCTTCGCAGAAATCTCCCTGCAGCGTATAACAACAACTCTTTGCTGCTTCGGCTGCAGTACGGAGGTTTGAGGATGCTGTTCACAGGAGATCTAGAAAATGCAGTGCTGTATGACCTTGCGGCAGATCCGGGCTGCGATCTGCAGGCAGATTGGCTGAAGGTCCCCCACCACGGCAGTCGGGGAAGCTTGCTTGAACAGTTTTATCGGGCCGTGGACCCTAGTTGGGCCGTGATCTCGGCAGGACCGAACCGTTTCGGACATCCCCACCAGGAAGTAATTGACTTTCTGGAGCAAAGCAAAATCGAATGGCGCCTCACCGCAGACGGCCCCCAAACTTTTCACATTTGGTGGGGGATTTGGGGCAGGTTTATCTCGCCTCGATCATGAACTAACAGAATGGGTGAAGGATCATGAATGTCAGCAAAATCATCGAAGCTATCGAAACAAAGCCTCTGCCTCGGGTGCTGCTGGTCCATGGATCGGAGAAGATATACCACGACCGGATTTTTGCTGCGCTGAAGAAGCGCAATGCCATGGACAGCCTCGGCGAGTTAAACTGGTCTGTTTTCCATGGCGCCAGGGACTTTGTGCTTGAGCCCCTTCTGCATGAGCTCAGCATGGTGCCCTGGGGCGATGGGACAAAGATTGTGGTTCTCAAAGACGCTGATTTAATCGGAGCAGCCGTCATGGAGCAGTTGGCCCTTTGGCTTGAGCAGAACCCCAAGGCCAACTGCCTGGCGCTCTTCCTGGATAGGGTGGACCAGCGCCTCAAATACGTGAAGGTGTTGCGCAAATTCGCTTTGGAGGTTGCCTGTGAGCCCCTAGAGGGAGAGAGGCTGATTCGTTATATCCAGGATTATTGCCAGGAACGGGGAAGGACGCTGAAGCGGGAGACGGCAGAACTGTTTTTGGACAGGACAGGCTCGGATCTGCTTTTTGTCCATAACGAACTGGACAAACTGTTTGCTTTGACAGTTGGTGAGGAAGAGATTACGGCCTCCCACGTCAGGTCAGTAACATCCTTTTCGCCTGCGCAGATTGAGGAGTACACTGTCTTTCGAATGACAGACTCTATTGTGCAGAAAAAACGCCGGGAGGCCCTGGAGGTTCTCAACCTGCTGCTGAAGGCGGGGGAACCTGCTTTGCGCATCCTGCCATTAATCGAAAGGCAGCTTCGCCTTGTTCTGGCAGCTAAAACTGCTCAGGGTGCTTTGGATGATGCGGCTAAGACTATGGGCGAACGGAGCTCCTATCCGCTGAAGAAGATGCGCAAGGACGCGCAAAAATACAGCCTGCAGGATGTTTTCGCGGGTTTCGAAGCGGTGCTCCATGCAGACCGCCAGCTGAAGCTTGGAGTGCCTGATGAAGAGGTTTTGACGGATCTGATCATTAAGCTTACCTAAGCAGGGAAAATAAAAACGCCTCATCCATCCGGAAGGGCGTTATATGTTTATGCCTGCTGAGCCAAACGTCTTGTTAAACGGGACTTTTTCCGAGCAGCAGCATTTTTGTGAATGAGTCCCTTAGCAGCTGCTTTGTCCAAAGCCTTAATTGCCTTTTGAAGGTGGGCAGGGGCGTTTGCGGGATCATTCGCCAAAGCGGCCTCGTATCTCTTAATCGTTGTCCTTAATGCCGAACGCTGAGAGGCATTGCGCGCACGCTTAAGTTCGTTTACACGGATTCTCTTTTCAGCGGATCTGCTGTTAGCCAAACCAATTCACCTCCTCGGGCGAAACTACTTTGTCATTATAACATTAGAGTGTACGAAGTTCAATAGTCTCTGTTGAATAACGTTTTTCCTTTCGGTTAATCTAAACAGGAGAGTGATGGACTGGAGGAAAAAACATGTCAAAACGATCTCAACAGGACCGTCTCTTTGAGAAGTACAATATCCGCACTGACCTGGCCCTTGAATCCCATCAGGCCGTTATTGAGCAGGAGGGCCCTCCTGAACTTCCCGGAGTTAAAGTGCATACCGAGAAAGAAGAGGGAATTACCCTCACCCGCATCACTGTGGAAAGTGATCTCGGCGCTCAGCTCATGGGCAAAGCCCCCGGGAACTATTCTACCCTTGAGGCTCCCGGACTGCGCATGCATAACCGGGATCTCCACGAGCGCCTGGCACAGCTCTTGGCCAAGGAGATAGAGTGGTTCTTTGAACAGTCAGGGCTAGGCGACGAGGATGCTGTCCTTGTGGTTGGCTTGGGGAACTGGAATGCTACTCCAGATGCACTTGGCCCTAAGGCAGTGGAAAACCTCATGGTCACCAGGCATCTTCTAGAGATGTCCCCGCCTGAACTGCGCCGCGGCCTGCGCCCTATTTCCGCCATTGCACCGGGGGTGCTGGGCATCACCGGCATAGAGACAGGGGAAATCATTATGGGCGTGGCAGAACGAATTGGCGCCAAGGCTGTGATCTGCATCGATGCGTTGGCGAGCCGCAGTGTTGAGCGCCTGTGCAGCACGATCCAGATCTCTGATACTGGCATTCACCCCGGCGCCGGGGTTGGCAACCGCCGCCTGGCTATCAACAAAGAGACCCTGGGAATTCCCGTTATTGCCATTGGCGTGCCCACTGTGGTTCATGCTGTAACAATTGTGTCTGACGCTATGGACCTGATTGAAAGGGGCAGTGTGCAGAGCCCCGAGGGCGGACAGCCGCCGGAACGGGTTCAGTTCAAGATTGATCCCGGCACGATTATGGGAGGCCAGGCTCCAAGGCCGGAAATCAGGGCAAACGCAGCCAGCGATAAGCGGCAGATCATCAGCCAGGTTCTCGAACCCTATTTCGGCAGCATGATTGTCACGCCGAAGGAGATCGATCTCTTGATCGACGAGGTGTCAGACGTTATTGCCGGCGCACTGAACACCTCATTCCATGAGGGCGTCAGCTACGACGAGGTGTTTAAGTACCTGAGCTAGTCCTTCCGTCTCAGCGGATTTCTGATGTAGATGTGTCCGCCGATAGATTCAACAGCTTCACCTTCAACTAAAATCTGCACCGATTCAATTTCTGGAAACTCGGTGAGTGTGTTGACGATGGCTTCCACTAAATAGGCTTCGATTAGAGAACCGCCATGGAAGTCATCTTTGATCTCAGAGCTGAAGCTGGCGACGGCCAGCTTGTCCCTGACAACCAAGTCCAGAAGCTTGGTGCTCTTGGGTACAGATGCCAACAGTTCCTCGTCTGCAAGGGGGCCGTCAAGCAGTGCCTGCAATGCCGCATTCGGGCTGGGTTCCCCCTTTATCTGCCTGTCCACCGGAACCAGGAAAAACTCGGTTGGGGTTGACTCGATCAGGTAGATGCGGACCAGGCCTCCGCTGGGCTCTTCTGGCTTCGGCGACAACAGGTGATAGGCCCCAAAGCCTGCCGCTGCCAGTATAATCAGCAAAACAACCAATTTCTTAACTGCGCGCATAGGATCGTCCCTTCCTGGGAAATGGCTCCCTTTAGTCTATCATATTTTCTCTTGCCGAAAAATATATTTGGCAAGAGAAGAGGTGTTGACATGCGTTTTCGGCTCAGGAGGGTTTACTCGAGGATTCGCCGCCGCACAAAGTCTCTTGGCAGAGGATTTCAGGTTATACCACTTATGGTTCTAGCGTTCCTAGTGTTGTCCCTCTCTCTGAGCGGATACTATTTTTTGCTTAATGAAAGCGGGTTCGATCATTCCCTGGCAAGACTGCTGCTTGA
>JAAYSR010000193.1 GCA_012518325.1 Bacillota bacterium | reverse complement strand
CCGAACTCAAACTTGATGTCGTATAATTCCAGATCCCTCTTGGCCAGTTCCTCTTTGACGAAGGAGGCGATCCGGCGCGTCAGCCCATAGAGGGTTTTGTATTCATCCTTCGACAAGATACCCAGCATCACCAGGGCATCTTCAGTAATGGGAGGATCCCCCCGCTCATCATCCTTCAGGGTAAACTCGACAAAATCGTCGAGGGGCTGACCCTTTTCCACATACTTTCCATAGCGGCGATAGAAACTTCCCACCGCCCGGCAGCGGCAGATCACTTCCAGACCTTCCCCGAAGGGTTCAGCCGGTTCCACTGTCATTGTCTTTTCGCCAAGGTCGGCAGAGAGGTAGTGGGTAGGAATCCCCCTTTCCTGCAGCAGCTCAAAAAAGTACTTGGTGAGCCGCAGCGCGGCGTCTCCGGCTCCTTCCAGCTGCAGGCCCACTTGATTGGCCCCTGGATCAAAGACCCCGTCTTCCCCAGTAAGATCATCCTTGAATTTAAGTACATACTTGCCGTCGGCGGTCCGAAAAACATCCTTGGTCTTGCCTTTAAATACCAGTTCCATGGTGACAGACTCCTTTCGGCTCCATTTTATAGAAGTAAGAGTGCCGGATCAATAGCAGGGTGGGGGTTAATATTGGGTAAAAATTTCTCTAACAATTTTTAGGTAAAACGCAATCTTTACAGATGAGAAACAATGTATTCGTGAACGGCCAAGGCTGGGTTGACGCAAAATAGCATTGGGACGCCATTTACGGCAAATAAGACGGTGAACTGGAAGGAGGAATCGAACAAGGAAACATGAAATAGTTACATAGAGAAGAAACCGGGGAGTGATAGATGGTGAAAATAACGGTGGTGAAGACTACTGCGCCAAGAACCAGGCCGGATCAAAACAAGCTGGGTTTTGGCCGACACTTTACTGATCATATGTTCATAATGGATTATACAGAGGGCAAAGGGTGGCATGACGCCCGCATTGTGCCCTACGGCCCCCTGGAAATGGAACCTGCTTGCGCAGTTTTGCACTACGGCCAGGCGGTCTTTGAGGGCATGAAAGCCTACAAGAGCCAGGACGGCAGGATACTCCTCTTCAGGCCTGAACAGAACATGGCTCGCCTCAATCGCAGCAATGCGCGCCTGTCTATTCCCCAATTCGACGAAGAGTTCGTTTTGGAAGCCCTCAAGCAGCTGGTCCTGCTTGACCGGGACTGGATCCCTGAAGCACCAGGCACTGCCCTTTACCTTAGACCGTTTGTGATCGGCACCGACAATGTTCTCGGAGTGCGGGCCTCATCAACCTACAAGCTGATGATCATTCTCTCGCCTGTAGGGGCCTACTACGAAGAGGGCCTCAATCCGGTCAGCATCTGGGTGGAACCCCATTATGTCCGTGCTGTGCGGGGAGGAACCGGATATGCCAAAGCTGCTGGAAATTACGCAGGCAGCCTCCTGGCCCAGAAAAACGCACAGGCGAAAGGGTATTCCCAGGTTCTCTGGCTTGACGGCCT
Source organism: Bacillota bacterium (assembly GCA_012518325.1). GTDB lineage: Bacteria > Bacillota > Limnochordia > Darwinibacteriales > Darwinibacteriaceae > UBA5420. The sequence goes on along the minus strand of JAAYSR010000193.1, from coordinate 1,833 downwards.
GGAGCGCAAGTATGTAGAAGAAGTAGGGGCCATGAACGTGTTCTTTAATATTGACGGCGAACTGATTACCCCAGATTTGGGCGACAGCGTCCTGCCTGGCATCACCCGGGATTCAGTGCTGCAGCTGCTCAAGTCTTGGAATATCCCTGCCGCGGAACGCCGCTTGAGCGTGGAAGAGATCTTCCAGGCCCACGCTGACGGCCGCCTGGTGGAGGCCTTCGGCTGCGGTACCGCTGCCGTGATCAGCCCCATCGGCAAACTGGGCTGGGGCGAGCGGGACATCGTGATCAATGAAGGCAGAATCGGCGAAATCAGCCAAAGGCTGTATGACACCATGACGGGAATTCAAACCGGCAGGCTGGAAGATCCCTTCGGCTGGACAGTGGAAGTGGAAGGCTAGACTGAGTTCAAAGAAAACTGCCCCGTGTCGCAGGACATGGGGCGTTTTTATGTCTTGGTGAAGCCTGGATCTTAAAAGATCAGCATCAGCAGACCCAGCAGCAGGAGCAGGGGCGCAGCTCCCAGGCAGATGGGGAGCAGCAGGCGCAGGAAGGCCCAGCCCAGTTTAAAAAAGAGTACAATCGGGACAAAGAGCAAAGCGATGAGGAAAAACGGCCCCATAATTCCGAGAACCACCAGGCCCACAGTGCCGACGATAAAGGCCACCGGAATGCCGACTAAGAACTTGAGGGCGGTTGAATCCCCGTCTATTTCATAGATCACTTCACCGTCTTTCGTAACGGTCTTCTTTGGCTTGCCGCTGTTCTGATAAAGGGCGGCCAGTCCCACCACAATCAGAATTACCGGCCAGAATAATTTTAAGCTGGGGAGAATGCCCAGATTGCTGAGGAGAAAATGCCCGCCAAGCAGAATCAGCGCCAGGGCGACGAGTTGTTTGGGTTCCATGACCATACCTCCTTTGAGTTTAGTATAACAAGGTGGCAAGAAATGGGCAATTGGACGCCGGTCCGTTTCTGCATAGGTCTTAGGGCGGAGAAGGCTGGACTAATCAAGGCAGATGATGGATAATAACAAAAAGACTGAAGAGGTGGGCGAGAAGTGGAAGAGTTGAAGAAGATTCTGCGGGAGCATAAGGACAGGTACCCCGAACTTGTCCCCGTGGATTTGGTCAAGCTGATTTATCAAAACGAGTTTGGCTGCGGCCACTTTATCACAGATGAGCAGGCCAGCTTAGCCAGGCTGCAGGCAGAGGCGGAAGGGATCGAATACTCGCCGGGCGAACTGTTTGAGCCCATTGGCAACGGACTGGTCCGTCTGCATCTGCGGCACCTAGGCGGCGCCCTGCCCCTTGAGACTGTAAATCGATTCTTCTCTCTGACCGCGGGGGAAGAGCGGGGAAGCAAAGAAGGCTTTGAGGCTAAGCTTGAGCTTCTGCGGGAGCTTTTCCCTTCGGCGGAGCTCGATGCATACTTGGCAGCTTATAAGGAGGCAGGCTATCCCCCTGCCAGTCACAGCCAAGCCTACCGGGAACATTACTCCCCCAGCTACCGCATTGTGAGCAGTGCCTTTGCCCTCTACTTCCCTGTCTTTGAGCGGATCGAAGAGCTCCTGGTCCGGCAAGGCGCTGCAGTTATTGCCATTGACGGTCGGAGCGGTTCAGGCAAGAGCTTCCTGGGCCGGCTCCTGCATGATGTGTACGGCTGCCCGGTTATTGCCATGGATCACTTTTTCTTAAGGCCTGAGCAAAGAACCTCCAGCCGCTTGGCAGAACCGGGGGGGAATGTGGACTACGAACGGTTTATGCTGGAGGCAGGCAGAAAGCTTAAGAGCGGGGAGGGCTTCAGGTACCGGATCTATCACTGCCAGACTAAT
>JAAYSR010000030.1 GCA_012518325.1 Bacillota bacterium | reverse complement strand
GGCGGCATCAAATACGCCGGGATCGAGTATATTGTAGCCATGGCTGAAGCAGCCGCCAGGAAAGTAAGTGTGCCTGTGGCCCTGAACCTCGACCACGGAACCAGCTTTAACCAGGTTGTGCAGTGTGTGCGGCACGGTTTTTCCGCGGTTATGATCGATGGATCCCAGCTGCCTTTTGAAGAGAACATAGCAATTACTCAAAAGGTTGTAGAAATCGCCCATCCAAGCGGAGTTTCTGTTGAAGCTGAACTCGGCAAGATCGGCGGCGTAGAAGATGACATTAAGGTTGATGCTGCCGATGCAACCTTTACTGATCCAAAGGAAGCCGCAGAGTTTGCGGAGCGGACCAATGTCGACGCTTTGGCCATCGCCATCGGCACAGCCCACGGCGTGTACAAAGGCGAGCCCAAGCTGGACTTCGCACGCCTGGAGGAGATTGCAGCTGCAACTGATGTACCCCTGGTACTGCACGGCGCCTCGGGCATCAGCGATGAGCAGATTCGCAGGGCGATTCCTCACGGAATCACCAAGATCAATATTGATACAGACTTAAGAGTTGCCTTCTCCCAGGCTATCAAAGATTTCCTGGCGGAGAAGCCGAATGAAATTGATCCTCGGAAGATTTTAGGACCGGCCCGCGAGGCAATGAAAGAAGTAGCAAGAGCAAAGATGAGGCTCTTTGGCTCAGCAGGACGGGCTTAAGCAATTGAAGGGGAAGGTCTGTCCTTCCCCTTTTTTAAAGGTGGTGAATGCTTGAATATTGCAGAGTTGGAATCGATGACCTCTGTTGAGCTGCAGGAACTGGCAAGAAACTTGGGGTTGTCAGGCATTAAACGTTTCCGTAAGAAGGAATTGATCATTGAGATTTTGAAACATGAAACTACCAAGGAAAATCTGCTGTTCATCAGCGGGATTCTGGAAATTACCCCTGAGGGATACGGTTTTCTACGGGTTGACAACTATACGCCCAGTCCTGACGATGTTTATGTTTCTCCTTCGCAGATCAGGCGTTTTTCCATGCGCACCGGGGACGAAATCCTGGGACAGGTAAGACCTCCAAAAGATGGGGAAAGATATTTTGCTCTCCTCCGTGTCCTGGCCATCAATCTGTCTGACCCGGAACTGGCCGCCCAAAGGCCGTGCTTCGATGATCTCACACCGATTTATCCCAACCAGCGTCTTCATTTAGAGACGACACCGACGAATTATTCCATGCGCTTAATGGATATATTATCCCCATTAGGGTTAGGTCAAAGGGGCTTGATTGTTTCACCGCCCAAAGCCGGCAAAACAACCATCCTGAAGATGCTGGCCAACGCCATTGCGGAGAATCATCCCGACGTTGAGATTATTGTGCTTCTGATTGACGAACGCCCTGAAGAAGTGACAGATATGCGGCGTTCCGTCAACGGGGAGGTCATTTGCTCAACCTTTGACATGCCTCCTGAAAATCACGTGCGAACGGCCGACATTGTGCTGGCCAGAGCGAAAAGTTTAGTTGAGTCAGGCAAAGATGTAGTAATTCTCCTGGACAGTATTACGCGCTTGGCCAGAGCCCACAATCTGATTGTGCCGCCGAGCGGACGCACATTGTCCGGGGGTGTGGATCCGGCTGCGCTCCACAGACCCAAGAGGTTTTTTGGAGCAGCAAGAAAGCTGGAGGAGCAAGGAAGTCTGACAATTTTGGCTACAGCTTTAGTTGATACCGGCAGTCGTATGGACGACGTGATCTACGAAGAGTTTAAAGGCACCGGCAACATGGAGCTGCATTTAGACCGTAAGCTGGCCGAAAGACGAGTATTTCCGGCCATCGATATTTACCGCTCCGGCACACGCCGGGAGGAGCTGCTGCTCACTCCGGAAGAGCTGGATGCAACCTGGGTGCTGCGCAAGGCCATGGGGTCCTTAGGGCCCGCAGAAACGCTGGATCTCCTGTTAGATCGAGTGACCCACACAAAGAGCAATGTAGAGTTGATAGAGCTGATAACTACCTCAACGTTTGCAGAAAATGTTCGGAATAAGTAAAAGGATATTATTGCTGCGCGTCGAAGTGTTCAAAGTAGGTTATTGCGTGTCGAGGGAGGATTTATCATGTGGAGGCGGTTGATCCGCAGTCGAGGGTTCATACTGTTAATTTTTGCGGTCATCTTCAGCTTTGGCATTCTGGGCCAAGTTGATACCCGGATGCACATTGGCGGAAGTGACTGGGACATGGACAGCCTGATCTATATCAACATAGACGGCTATGTCTTGGAGGACTTCATTTATCAGGATGACCCAACTCACCAAAGCGACAGCAAGACATATCCTTTGGCACAGGCACCGGCGCAAACCGGGAAATCCCTCCAAAACACGGATAACTCAGTCTCTAGTGCGTCTGATTTCGGCCCGCTGGAGATTCTGGATTTGGATCTGGAGAAGTTGGAGCTGGTCAGTTCCGAATCTTCCTTTGATCCTGCTGAATCTGCGGCAGTCAGCTATGAACTGGAGTATGAACCGGAAAGGCTGGCAGAGGTTGATCACACAGGGGAGCAGTCCCTAGCCGATGCGGCGGAAGCAGGACAGGCGCCCCAGGCTGTTCAGCGCGTCGAAGCCGCTGTTCCTTCGGTTGAGCTGCCTAAGGTTGAGGAAAAGCGGGAAGAAAAGAAGGAAGAGAAACCGGCTATCTTTGTTCACAAGGTTAACCCAGGCGAGACTTTGTGGGATATCGCACTAGCCTACGGCGTTTCTGTGGACACCATTTCCTCGGCCAACGATTTGAAAAACAAGAATTTCCTCACCATTGGCCAGGAGCTGCAAATCCCCTCGGTTAACGGGGTGCTGCATCAGGTGGCTTCCGGTGAAAGTCTTTGGGAGATCTCAGAGCGCTACAATGTGCCTTTGGATGAAATCACCAGGGCAAACGCCATTACGGATCCCAACCGCATCCAGCCCAACACAAAACTGGTTATTCCCGGGGCTACCCAGCTGAGACCCCGTGATGTTCTCCTGGTTAACGGGCAGCTGCAGAAGGCCTTTGACTGGCCGGTCAAGGGCAGAATTTCTTCAACCTTTGGCCCGCGCTGGGGCAGGATGCATAATGGTCTGGATATTGCTGTGCCAACTGGCACCCAAGTAAAAGCAGCTGCAGACGGACGGGTCACTTTCGCTGGCTGGAACGGCGGTTACGGCATTCTGGTCATCATTGACCACGGCAACAATATTGAGACCCGCTATGCCCATAACTCCCGCCTGAATGTGAAAGTAGGGCAAAGGGTATCCCGGGGAGAGACGGTCGCCTACAGCGGCAATACTGGTGTTTCCACCGGACCGCACGTCCACTTTGAAATCCGTTACCGCAATAATCCTGTGAATCCGCAGACATATCTAAAATAAGTTTAGTACCTCATTGCCAAGAGTGGCTAGACTATGTTATAATACCATTTGGCTTATCCAGTAAAGTTAGTGAGGTGAATGAGGACATGAAAGCTGATATACATCCCAAGTATGGTAAGAGTGTTGTGACCTGTGCCTGTGGTGAGACTTTTGAAACAGGATCTACCAAACCTGAAATCAGGGTGGAATTGTGTTCCAAATGTCACCCCTTCTATACTGGTCAGCGGCAAACCGTTACCACTACTGGCGGTCGCGTAGAGCGTTTCCTTACCAGGTACAATATGAAGGAACAGAACTAATCATACGATTGCGGAAGGCAGGGGAAACCCTGCTTTTTTTGTTGAGGGAGGTTTTCTAATATGGGAGTTTTCTTGGCCCCGATGGCTGGAGTAACCGATTTGCCATTTCGCATACTGGCTAGAGAATATGGAGCTGATCTGGTTGTCAGCGAAATGGTATCAGCCCAGGCCTTGGTCTATGCCAACCGCAGAACCCTCAATATGCTTGCCTTGTCCGAACTTGAACGACCCACCGCGATCCAGATCTTCGGACATGATCCCAAGGTTTGTGCTGAGGGGGCTAAGATTGTCTTTGCTGAGGCAGCTCCTGAGATGATTGACCTGAACTTCGGCTGCCCGACGCCTAAGGTCGTGAAAAACGGTGACGGGGCGGCCCTCCTAAAGGACGTAGACAGGCTTGTGCAAATCGCCTCCGCAGTGGTGGAGGCGGTACCGATTCCGGTAACTGCGAAAATCCGCCTGGGCTGGGACCGGGACAGCATCAACTGTGTGGAGGTTTCCAGGCGTCTGGAAGAGGCGGGAGTCCATTGGATCACGGTTCACGGCCGCACACGGGAGCAGTTCTACTCTGGACGGGCCAACTGGGGATGGATAGCCAAAGTGAAGGAAGCGGTGGGGATTCCCATCGTAGGCAATGGCGATGTCTTCTCTCCCCAGGATGCGAAAGCCCTCCTTGACCAGGCAAACTGCGACCATGTGGCAGTTGGCAGGGGAGCCCAGGGCAATCCGTGGATTTTCCGGCAAATCAAGGCATATTTAGATGAAGGAAAGATTCTGCCTGAACCTGGCGTTGAGGAACGCATCAGTTTAGCCCTCCGGCATCTGCAGATGAAGGTTGAATTCGATGGAGAAGTCCGGGCGGTTCGGGAAATGCGGCCACATTTGGCCTGGTATCTGAAGGGCATTCCCTATGCGGCTGAGGCCAGGCGCATTTTGAACACCACAACCACGGCCGAAGGCATGGAGAAGGTGCTGAAAGGTTTATTGTAGATTCTCATTCCCCATGCTATAATTATTGTGAACATAATGTGCACAATGGCGGTGAGGATATGGGCGGCTTTTTTCGAGTAGGCGATAAGCTGCTGAATCGCGACAAGCTGGACAGGATTGTGGATCGCATTTTTCAACTGAGGGTTTCAGGACTGTCTCAACAGGAGGTCGCCGCCCGGGTTGGCTGTGATCGGTCCTTTGTTTCACGCCTGGAGTCCCTGGCGGAGGTGCGCAAGGGCGGAAGTGTAGCCGTTATAGGATTTCCGCTGGCAAATACCTCGGAACTTCAGGCCGTCTGCCAGGAGCTGGGTGTAGAGTACACTCTGCTGATGAACGATGCAGAACGCTGGGAAATGATTGAGTCCCATGACGGAAAGAGCCTGTTGAATTGGCTGATGGGGCTGATGCTGGAGATGAGCGAGTACGATCATGTGATCATGATTGGCTCAGACATGCGTATCAGGCTGGCGGAAGGAATTGTCGGCGACAAAGCTCTAGGGGTCGTGATCGGTGCGTCGCCGATTGAAGAGGATGTTTATTACAGTCCTGAGAAGTTGAGGGAACTTATTACATCGATTAAAGGGGAGTAATGATGAGGCGGATAGTGAGTGTTAGCATAGGCTCGTCCCAAAGAGACAGCAAGGCTGTGGTGACTGTCTGCGGGGAAAAGTTCTCCATCGAGAGAATCGGCACCGATGGCGATATGCAAAGGGCAGTTGACCTCATTCGGGAACTCGACGGCAAAGTGGCGGCCTTTGGGATGGGAGGCATTGACCTCTACCTGCAGGGCGGCACCCGGCGCTACATTCTGAGGGAAGCGAAGCAGATTGCCAGAGCAGCGCAGATTACGCCCATCGTAGACGGTTCAGGTCTCAAGAACACATTGGAGCGAAGGGCTGTGGAGACACTTGCCAAGCAGAACCCGGACATGTTCAGGGGTAAGAATGTACTTTTAACCTGCGCCCTGGACCGCTTTGGCATGGCCCAGGCCCTCCAGGATACTGGGAGCAGCATGCTGTACGGAGATGTCATGTTTGCACTGGGCCTTTCGGTGCCGATTTACAGGCTGAAGGTGCTCCAGTGGGTGGTGACGGTGCTGGCGCCCATAGCAGTGCAGCTGCCTTTTTCCTGGCTGTATCCCACAGGCTCCAAACAGGAGAAATCCCCGGACAAGGCAAAATACGCCAAGTACTATGACTGGGCTGATGTGATCTGCGGCGACTACCACATGATTCGCAGATACATGCCGGATGACCTGACTGGTAAAATCTTGATAACTAATACGATTACCCCCAGTGATGTAGAGTTCTTGAGGCAGCGCAATGTGCGCGAACTGATCACAACGACGCCCAATATCGAGGGAAGATCCTTTGGCACAAATGTGATGGAAGCGCTCTTGGTGGCCCTTTTAAACAAACCTCTGGCTGAAATCACGCCTGATGACTACAACCGCATGCTCGACAGGATTGGCTTCGAGCCCCGCCGAGAAGTGCTGGGTCAGGAACTGAAGATCCAGCCGTAACAGCGGCACCAAAGCTTGTTTATTGTTTAACGAAAGGGGATTGTCTGATTCTTGACATCCCTTTTTTTGTTACTTATAATAGATGGAGCATTGAGAACGATCTATTTGAGTAAGTGTCTATACCCTTGCGTGAAATGCGGACTGTAAAGGAGACTGAGAGCATGGCTGAGAAAGAGGTATTGCTGACACCGGAGGGTTTAAAAAAGTTAGAAGCTGAGTTAGACACGTTAAAGAGCGTCAAAAGGCGAGAAGTGGCTGAGCGCATCAGAGCAGCGTTAGAATTCGGCGATATTTCCGAGAACTCCGAGTACGACGATGCTAAGAACGAACAGGCTTTCATCGAAGGCAGAATTCTGACCCTGGAAAAACTGCTGCGCAATGCGAAACTTATAGAGGAAGATGACGGTGAGGATGAATCCGTTGTCACGTTAGGCAAGACAATTACACTGAAAGATCTAGAGACATTAGATGTTTTTGAGTACCGCTTGGTCGGTTCTGCCGAAGCAGATCCCGCAGAAGCCAAGATCAGCAATGAGTCTCCAGTAGGGCAGGCAATTATGGGTAAATCATGCGGAGCCATTGTGGAAGTCGAGGTTTTGGACGGAGTGCTGCAATATGAGATTTTGAAAGTGGCCAGATAATACAGGAGGTAATCACGGTGAACGAGCAACCTATGGATAATACTGAGAATAGAGAAGAACTGAATGAACTAATGCGAGTGCGCCGCGATAAGTTAAAAGACCTCTTTGACCTGGGCATCGATCCTTTTGGCGAGAAGTTTGAACGCACTCATACTGCCCAGGAGATTATCGACCGCTTTGATGAGTTAGAAGAGCAAGATACCAAGATTTGCGGACGCATCATGTCCATGCGCACCCATGGCAAGGCCAGTTTTGCAGATCTTGTGGATCATACAGGCCGGATTCAGCTTTATTTCAGGGTGAATACCTTGGGTGAAGAAGGGTATGCACTGCTGCAGAAACTGGACATCGGCGATATCCTAGGTGTTACAGGCAAGATCTTTCGCACCCGGCGGGGTGAGATCAGCGTCGAAGTCCAGGACTTCAAGTTCCTGTCCAAGTCTCTCAGACCGCTGCCTGAAAAGTGGCACGGGCTGAAAGATGTAGATTTGCGGTATCGTCAGCGTTATGTGGACTTGATTGTCAACCCTGGGGTACGTGAGGTTTTTGAGACCAGGAGCAGGATTATCCAGATTCTGCGCAACTTCTTGTCTGAACGGGGTTACATCGAGGTTGAAACACCCATGCTGCATGTGATCGCCGGCGGAGCAAGCGCCCGTCCCTTTACCACCCATCACAATGCGCTGGATATGGATCTCTACCTGCGGATTGCGCCTGAGCTGTATTTAAAGCGGCTGCTGGTGGGCGGGTTTGATCGTGTCTTTGAACTTGGGAAAATGTTCAGGAACGAAGGCATCTCTACTAAGCACAACCCTGAGTTCACCATGTGCGAGCTGTACATGGCCTACGGTGATGCCAGCGATATGATGAAGATCACAGAAGAAATCTACGCCCATGTAGCAATGGAGCTGGTGGGTTCCACAAAGATCGTGTTCCAGGGGCAGGAAATTGACTTGACACCGCCCTGGCCTAGAAAGCCCATGCTCGAAGCGATCAAGGAATATTCCGGCGTCGATTTGACGGGACTCAATGATGAGCAGGCCAGACAGCTGGCAAAGGAAAAGGGACTTGAAATTGAGCCTAATGCTACTTACGCCCATGTCCTTGATGAGTTCTTCGATGTCTATGTGGAACCGCACCTGATCCAGCCCGTGTTCATTACGGATCACCCTGTAGAGGTGAGTCCTCTGGCTAAGCGCAAGAAGGACAATCCTCGCTTGACAGACCGCTTTGAACCATTTATCGTCACTTGGGAAGTTGCCAACGGCTTTACCGAGCTCAACGACCCTGTTGATCAGGAACAGCGCTTTAGGCAGCAAATGGCCCAGCGTGAAAAGGGCGATGACGAAGCCCATATGATGGACGAAGACTACATCCGGGCTCTGGAGCACGGAATGCCTCCTGCAGGGGGCCTGGGGCTGGGAATCGACCGCATGGTTATGCTGTTCACCGACTCGCCGTCCATCCGTGACGTGCTGCTGTTCCCGCATATGCGTCCACGTTCATAATCTATATCAGTATGTTGACCTGTCTGTTGCGGCATTGCAAAAAATGCCATTGCAGGCAGGTTTTTCTTTGCATATCATCCGATTTTCATAGGAAAACTGAGAATGGTAAAGAGCGAATGAGATAGGCAGACATAAACGACAAAATTGGCGATTTCAAGTCCTTGATTGCTGACAGGATCGGTGGTATATTGATTAAGGCGTCGGGCACAAGACATGCCAGACCCGCAAAGCCTTGTTCTGTAAGGCTTATTTCTTTCGGTAGAACCTTGAAAACTGAACATTGATCTTGAGACAACGAAAGTCTTTCTCAACAAGGTAAAATTACCTTGTCTCAAGCTCTTGCAGTTTTGTTGCACAAAACTGCACCGGCTTGGAGATGAAGACATTCTGTGTTTGAAGAGAATAAGCCATAAGTTTGTGTAAGCCTGACTCAATTCATTGAATT
>JAAYSR010000029.1 GCA_012518325.1 Bacillota bacterium | reverse complement strand
GTGATCTGGCGTTCAGCCTTCGAATACTCAAAAACCGTTAAAACAGTCGTCCTTCCCGACACTATTCGAAAGATCCGCCCCCGGGCATTTGCCTTCAGTTCTGTGGAGAACGTGTTTATGCCTGAAGGATTGGAAGAAATCCATGATGCTGCGTTCTACAGCGCTGGGAACCTGGGGGAAACATACATCCCCGCCACTGTCAGCTACATTGCCAGTACTGCCTTCTATCAATGCACTATAAGCCAAATGTTTCGCGCGCATACTGTCAAGGACTCCTACGCCTATGAGTTTGCCCATTGGAGTTCCCAGCAGCCAATCCAAGTTCCGCTGCGGGACAAAGCAGTATTTGACGCTCTCTTGGAAATTGGCCCCTCAACGCTGCCGGCCCTTGCAGAGGAGCTCTACCAGATGACACGAGCAGAACGCATGGCTGCCGGGTTGAATCCAACGCTGGGCCTCAATACCCTTGAGGCGGCCGCAAAGGCCCGGGCATGGGAACTTACCGTGAGCTGCTCAGATGAAAGGCCGGATGGGCGTCACTTTTCCACCACCTATGACGAACACCGCACCGACTACGATCTGCTTGCGGAAAACAGAGCGTTTGGCTTTACCACTCCCGCTGAAGTTTTGGACTATTGGATGAGCTCCCCGGAACACAGAAGCAATCTTCTCAACCCCGAGTATGAATACTCTACCGTGGCGGCAGCCGTGGACAAGGATGGACAGCTCTATTGGGTACAGAGCTTCATGACGTACAAACGCGTACGGTAGCTGCGCACAGATGGGGCTGCATCCTATTAGGCTGCCGAGGCACCTTCCTGCTGAGAAGGTGTCTGTGCAACGCTCAGCAGTTTGAACGGGCAAGCCTCGGCGCATTCACCGCAGCGGATGCAGTTTTCGCTCGCGAACTGGTTGGAACTGTTAAAGAATAAATGCGGGCTCAACTCCATAGGACATGCTTTTGCACACCTGCCGCAGGCCCTGCATTTGTCTGGATCTGAAACAGTTACCTGCAGGTCGGTACGTTGGGTGACCCCAGAGAGTTGGCCCAGTTTGTAAGACAATTTTTCCATGGTGCCCATTGGGCAAAAAGCGCACCAGGTGCGGGGCCGAATCAAAAGCGCAAGCACCCCGCCTACGACCAGAACCATGAGGTAGCTGGCGACAAAAATAAAGCCTAAGCGATCCCAAAACTGGCTGGTTCCCCACAGTTTCGCCGCCGTGATAACACGCTTTGTAAAGTTGTAGCCGAAAAAGGCGAAGAATCCCCAGGCCATATAGGGAGATTTGAGGAACTTAGGTATGTTCCGCTTCCTGCTGAATGGCCCCAGTACATGATCAAAGAGGCTGCCGTGGGAACAGACATTGCCGCACCAAAACCTGCCCCGGAAAAACGACATCACCACAAGCGCCAGCATTACAGGGACCACTAACAAACCTAACCTCGGCTGCCACAGCCCTCCAATGGCCACCAAGAACGTAAAGGGCCAGGTGTATTTCTGCAGCTTAGCCGCTCCGGTCCTAACACTTGAAGAAAACGACGTCATAAAAAGAAACCTCCCATTGTTATCATTCGGCATATACCCCCAGGGGGTATTAGCATTATGATAGCACAGAGGTCTCTGCCTGGCAAGGAGTCTAGACACCTTGCCCTTAAATCATCGTTTCACAGTCTGATGGAACCTGGCCCCTACCCTTTGCGTCTCCACCAGAATCGACTCTTGGTTTAAAGCGGCCAGCACCTCAGCTAGGATTTTACCCACCTGTCCTTCCGTGACAAAAAGCAGCTCATAAACGAGGCTGTCCTCAAAAGTAAGGACCCCTTCGGCATCCTTGTAAGCACCCTTCGCCCAGAGTCTGGTGAACCCGTCGGTGTGTTTGAGGATGATTTCCTCCACAAGGGCCTCAGCCTCGTCTGCGGGAATTTCCTGCCGGTAGGTGTCCTTGTCATTCAGGCCTATATACAAAGTATACTTGACTATGCCCTCTTCTCCCTTTGCCCAAAGCAGGCCGAGAACAAGGGCGGCAGTGAGCAGAATAAGCGGCGCTGCGACTAACAGTCTTCTTTTGGCCATGCACT
>JAAYSR010000192.1 GCA_012518325.1 Bacillota bacterium | reverse complement strand
GCAAAGAGGGAGGACGGCCGGTGCTTGAGGCTAGAAAAAGACCGCAGCCCTGCTTGCCAGGCATGCGGTCTCTGGTTGTCATACGTATTTAGAGTTCACAGATCTCAGGTTCCAGGAACAGCTCAAGAATTGTGTTTCTTTCATCGAACATCCATCTGCCGCCAATGTTCCTCAACACAGAAGGCCCAACCTCAACCCAGACTTCCTCGCCCTGGCCGTCCTGGATACAGTACTCCACACCTATCAGGCGCGCCGTCGGCAGATTGTAGAAGGCACCCCTGTTTTCCAAGCGTATCTCCCTTACCCATGAACTGCCCTGTTCCCTGGCGGCATTCCACTCCTCAAAGGTACTTTCCATAATGGACACCACATTTTCGCTAGACCAGCGAACTACTTCTGCTCAAGTGCGCCGTTCAATGGGATAGATCCAAAAGCCTGCCAGGGCCTCTGCATTCCGGGTCTCGAATGCCAAGGCCACCGCCTCCAACACTTCCTCAACGCTCTCCTCTTCAGTACCCCCGCTGCCCAAGGCAGCAAAAGCGAAAGAAGCCAAACAAAGCAGTACAATTAAAACCACAGCGTACTTCCTGCTTCTCATCATCCCACCATCCTTTCTATTCTCGCTCAAGCTCGAAGAATTGCGTGACATAAGAAATGCCGGCCTTTTGCCCCATTAGCCTATAGATGTTCTCAACAGTCACTGAATAGGTGTCTCCGTCACGGTACTCTACTCCATCGGGCCTGAAAATGATGCAGAAGGGGGCTCCGAATCCCTGCGTATCCACATTATAGTACCTGGAACTGGCGGTGCTTCCTCCCAAATCTGCCTGGGTAAAGACCCACTCCCTGCCGTCCTTTATGTTTCTCAAAGTAACCCTAATCTGGTCGGTTTTCGTGCTGTCAAACTCTTTGTGGTTCAGACTGACGGACCAAGGGTCGTTGTCAGCAAAAAACTCCAGCGGAAATGCGGCCTGACTTGGCCAGGCAATATAGGCATAATCTCCAGAGTAACGCCAGATAGTGTTGGTGTTGTCGTCGAAGACTTTCATTGCGGAATACCACATATCGCCTTCCTGAGCATAGCCGAACCCAACATCGGTCATGGCCGGATTAAGGATCCACCTCCTGTGGCCCACCCTGGCAACATTCGAAGGATCTGAATCGCTCATATAGTTTCTGACCGTGAAGGGCAAATCGATGCTTCTATAACCCCACCCTGCATGAATATTGCTTGTTTCAGCTCCTTTAGCGCCTAACTCATAAAAATCCTGATCCATATCCGCCGGCCGTTCAGGCTCGTGGTCTAAATCGTCGTTTACCAGCATAATCACTGCGGCATGCTGCGCCATCTCATTCCAGCTGTTATTGAGCTTGACATCATCGTTCAGGTAGGCCAGAAACCGGATAAAGTTCGTCATCAGAAGTCCGTCCCTGAAGAACTCATCTGTGGGCGTACCTGCTTGATAGGGAGCGTTGAGAACGGGATCCTCGGCAAAAATCCGGCTTGGCTGGCTCATCTCAATCTGCAGCTGCTGATAGCGGGCTTCGATCTCAGCCTTTCTTGCCAAGAAAGCTTCTTGCTCGTCATCAGAAGGGTCTTCTTTGCTGACGGTTGCCTTTAACGTGCTTTCCGCCGGTTTGTATGCCAGGATTCCTGGAGGTCGGTCTTTCCCGTCTGTTGCACCGACGTCTAAGCACCCGGCAAGAAAAGCCAGAACCAGCAGAATGCTGAGAAGTCGATATGCCTTTTTCATACTGCGCCTCCCGTTTCTGGTTGGTTACAAATTCTTCCTATCCTCCCCGATTCCTCCACATAAGGGTGAACGAATGTTCTGGAGAAGGATATTCTAGGCGAATCGCCAAATACACACCGGAGAAATATGTGAAGGAGACAGGCTATGAGAAAGTTCCATCAGAATAGACCATCCATCTATCCCTTTGATCCTTGGCAGGTCAAAGAGACCGAGTTCAACCCTGATTACAACCACCGCAACGAGACGATTTTTTCCCTCGGCAATGGTTATCTGGGTGTAAGGGGCACCTTTGAGGAGGGGCTGCCTTCAGACGTTCCAAGCACTCCCGGTACATACATCAATGGAATTTATGAAACCGAACCCATCATTTACGGCGAGTACATGGCCAAACAGCCGCAGGAATACCAGACTATGATTAATGTGACAGACTGGACAGGACTGAAAGTGTTTCTGGAACACGAAGAGTTCTCCATGCTGCACGGCACTGTTGAGGATTACTCACGGGTGCTGGACTTCAAAGAAGGGGCTGTTCGCCGCACCCTCATTTGGACCAGCCCCCAGGGACGCCGCGCCAAGGTCATGTTCGAGCGCTTTATTTCCCAGGCTAACCGTCATTTGGCCTTCCTGCGCTGTACAGTCCAGCCGCTTAACTTTTCAGGTGCGGTGATCATCCGCTCCCATGTCAACGGCTCCGTCCGAAATTACCATCACCTGAGGGAACCTGCTCTGGAAGTGACCTCGGTCAAACACACCAATGAAAGCGGAGTAATTGTTTCCCAAACGAAGCGGAGCGGATTTGCAGTTGCCTGTGCGGTCACACACCAGGCCAAACCGGCTGCTTCGATTATGGGGTCGGCATCCAATACCTGCCTTGACTTCCTCGCCCGCTTTGAAGCACAGGAAGGCCAAGATATTGTTTTCGACAAGTTTGTGGCCATGAGCACCTCCCGGGAAACAACAGAGGAGCACCTTCCGGGCTTTGTGGAGAGGCTTGTGCACAGAAGTGCCGAGCACGGCTATCTTTGGGGCAAGCAGGCCCATGTTGCTTTCCTGGAGGAGTACTGGAACGATGTGGATGTGGAAATCCAGGGCGATGCCGCCTTGCAGCAGGGCATGCGCTTCAACGCTTTGCAGCTGCTTCACTCTACAGGACGGGACGGGAAAACCAACATTTCCGCCAAGGGGCTGAGCGGAGAATACTATGAAGGACACTATTTCTGGGATACCGAAACCTACATTGTCCCATTTTTCCTTTACAGCAGGCCGGAAGTGGTCCGCAAGCTTCTGGAGTACCGCTACAGCATTCTGGATGCAGCCAGGCTCAATGCCAAACGCATGCGTGATCAGGGGGCCCTTTACGCCTGGCGCACCATTAACGGCCACGAGGCCTCAGGCAACTTCCTGGGCTCCACAGTGCAATACCATATTAACGCCGCTGTGGCCTATGCTATCCACAAATACGTCGAAGCAACGGAAGACATTGATTTTCTCGTGGACATGGGCGCGGAAATTCTCTTCGAGACCGCACGCTGCTGGGCGCACCGAGGTGTGTTTCTCGAGTCCCGGGGAGGCAAATACTGCATCAACGAAGTCTGCGGTCCCGATGAGTACAAGCCTGGGGTGAACAACAACTGTTACACTAATTATATGGCCCAGTTCAATCTCCGGCTCGCGTTGGAAGCCAGGGATCTCCTCAGCAAAGACTATCCGCAAAAGTTTGCCCAGTTAGTCAGTGAGATTGGCCTGGATGAGGCAGAGTTCGCCCTGTGGCAAAAGTGTGCAGACAACATGTTCCTGCCCTTCAGCGAAGAGCTGGGCATCCATCCCCAGGACGACTCTTTCTTGGACAAGGATCCTATTGACATTGATTCCATTCCAGAGGATGAGATTCCCTTGGTTGCCAACTGGCATCCCTTGGTGATCTGGCGTTATCAGTTAATTAAGCAGGCTGACGTCATTTTGCTCCTCTTCCTCTTAGGCGACCAGTTCAGCCTGGCTGAAAAGAAAGCCAACTTTGACTACTATGAGCCAAAGACAACCCATGACTCCTCACTGTCACCTGCCATCTACAGCATTATCGCGGCAGAACTGGGTTATGAGGAATTTGCCTACAACTACTTTTTGCAGACAGTCCGCCTGGATCTGGATGACTACAACCGCAACGCCTGGCAGGGGCTCCATACTGCCTGCATGGCCGGGGCCTGGATGGGTGTTGTCAACGGTTTTGCCGGAATGCGCACCTTTGGCGGACAGCTCAGCTTCAAGCCCTTCCTGCCTGAAAAGTGGCAAAGCTGCAGTTTCAAGGTGAAGTTTCGCCAGGCCCAGCTGGAGGTTACAGTCACCGCTGACCATACCTCTTACAGCTTGCTCAAAGGCGAAAGTCTTTCGTTTTTCCACTTTTCGCAACCGGTTACATTAGCACAGGGACAGATCATACAGCTGGAGAATGAAAATGTCTAATAAAAACGGCCAGGCGGCAGTATCAGCATCGTACTTTCTGTTTTTCGCCTCCATAGGGGCCTACGTTCCCTATGTTTCCATCTACCTCAGCGCAGGCGGCTGGAGCGGAGTCCAAATCGGGATTTTCATGGCGATTGGGCCTCTGGTTACCTTTCTCACCCAGCCGCTCTGGGGTTACTTGGGTGATCTGTGGGGCAACCTGCCCAGGCTCTGCGCCCTGCTGGTACTGCTGGCAGGCGCCAGTGCCCTGGCCTTCGCGTTCTTGCCCGTATCCCCTCTTTTCTTTGCCCTGGCCCTCTTGATGGGTCTTTTCCAAGGACCGGTCAGCCCAATGCTGGATTCCATGGGCGTAAGAATCCTTGGCCAGAGCAAGAACAGATGGGGTTTGACACGTCTGTGGGGCTCCATCGGCTTTGCTGCAGTGACGTTGGCCATCGGCAGGGCCTTTGCCCAAAACGCGAAAATGCCGCTGGTCGGTTATGCCGTCGTATCGCTGCTGACGATGTTCGCAGTGCTGCGCCTTCCCTTCCAGTGGAAGCCTGGCCAAGCCAAACTGCGTGGCTTTCAGTTTTCCGGGCTGGCCAATGTCCTCAGGGGACCGTTTTTGACCTTCCTGGGCGCAATGTTCCTGCTTCAACTTGGGCATTTCATGCAGTCAGACTTTTTGAGCCTGGTGATGACCGACCGCGGTGCCTCAAGCACCATAGTGGGCCTGGCCTGGAGCAGCACAGCGCTGGTGGAGATACCTGTCTTCCTCATGACCATCCGCCTGCTGGAACGATACAGTGCCGAAAGGCTTGTGATTTGGTCAGGGGTCTTAACCGTGCTGCGGCTGGTTCTCTTTGCCTTTTCCTACAATCCGCTGCTTATGCTTCTTGTCCACGGCATCAAAGGCATCACAACGGCAGCTATCCTGGTCTCGGTGGTGCTCATAGTCGATCGCCTGGTTCCAGAAGAATACCATGCCACAGGCTTTACCCTCAACACCGCCTTCACCGCCACACTGCCGCAGTTCCTCGCCGGCCTGATCGGCGGGCGTATCTACGATGCCTGGGGAGGCACTGTGCTTTTTCTAATCAGCGCAGCTGCGGCCACGGCGGGAACAGCAGCTTTTATGCTGTGGCTGCGGGCAAGAGAAAAGGAAGGTTCTCACTAGGGAACCTTCCTGTCCATTTAGCACAAATCAGATATGAGATAGTAATAGACGAGCTTGGCGGTATTGACCACAGAATCGACGTGGGTGCGCTCAAAGGCGTGGGACGCATCAATTCCCGGACCGATAAGCCCGTGGACTACATCATGCCCCGCCCTGAGGGCAGCGCTGGCATCAGAGGCGTAGAAGGGATAAATGTCAACCTTGTACTGGATGTCGTGTTTCTCAGCCAAATCCACAAGGTGCTGCCTGAGCCTGGCGTTGTAGGGTCCGGAAGAATCCATGGCGCAGATGGACACAGTATATTCATCCGTCGCCTGCCCGTCGCCGATGGCGCCCATATCAACCGCCAAATACTCCACAACGTCCTCAGGAATGTTGGAATTGCCGCCGTAGCCGATTTCCTCGTAGTTGGAAAAGAGGAAATGGGTCGTATAGGGAAGTTCCACATTGTTGTCCTTCATTTCCTGCAGCAGGTATAAGAGAATGCCGGCACTGGCCTTGTCATCTAGATGCCTCGACTTGATGAAGCCGCTGGGCAAGACTTCCACCCGGGGATCAAAGGCGACGAAATCACCTACTTTAATGCCGAGTTTGGCCACATCTTCCGCATTCTGCACCCGGGCATCGATCCTGACTTCCATATTCTCCTGGCTGCGCTCTGCGGTGCCTGCGTCCTTGTAGACATGGACCGAAGTCTGGCGCATCAGAATTGTCCCGGTGTACGTGTTCCCGTCAGAAGTGAAGATTTTGCAGTACTCGCCTTCCACATGGGCCCATCTGGTGCCGCCGATGTTCGTCAGACGGAGCCTGCCGTTGGCTTTGATTTCTTTCACCATAGCTCCCAGCGTATCGATGTGGGCGGTCAGCAGGCGGTGCACAGTGTCATTCTTGCCGGGCACCGTCACAATCAGTGCGCCTTTACGGTTCCTCCTGCTTTCGATGCCAAGCTTGTCCAGGTGATTTGCCATGTGGCTAATGATCCGATCGGTATATCCCGAAGGGCTCGGAATCGAGACCAGCTCGTTAATGATTTGCAACAGCTCTTTTCCACTAAAGGCCATGGGCACTCTGATCATCCTCCTCTTTACTGACCACTATTATTTGACATCCCCCTCTATATCCCTGCATTTGGGAAAGAAAACTGTCATAGGTTGTGCACCCTTGCCTCAGACTATGGGCGAGGAGGGAAAGCTATGACCAAAGCGAGGCAAAAGCCTGGAAGAATACGGAACATGCCCATCGAAGAGCATTCCACAGCGGCCTGGGCCAATATAGTCAGACAGAAGAAACACTCTAAAGTATCTATTCCCAGCACCGAAGATATGGAACTGGCCAGGGAATGGGTCAACCATAACCGCAAGTAGATCAAAGAGGGGATCAGCCGCCAACTGCTGATCCCCTGTCCTTTTCTTCATTCCTAGTGGGCAGCCAGACGCTGGTACTCTGCCAGGCGTTCTCTGGCATCTGCTTCTGCTTTGGCGAACAGCTCTTCCGCAATGTCGGGGAATGCCCTCTGCAGGGAGGAGTAGCGCACCTCGCTCATGAGGAAATCCCTAAAGGAAGCGGTAGGTTCCTTGGAATCCAGGATAAAGGGATTCTTGCCCTGATTCCGCAAGAGCGGATTGTATCGGTAGAGATGCCAGTAACCCGCTTCGACCGCCCGCTTCTCCTGCATGATGCTGGTTCCCATGCCGCTGCGAATCCCGTGGTTAATGCAGGGTGAGTAAGCAATGATCAAAGACGGGCCGGGATAGCTCTCAGCCTCAAGAATTGTTCTGATGGTATGGTTCATGTTGGCACCCATGGCAATCTGGGCTACATAGACATCTCCGTAGGTCATGGCCATGCGCCCGAGATCCTTTTTGCGGATGCGCTTGCCGGCCGCCGCGAACTTGGCCACTGCCGCGGTTGGCGTTGACTTGGAAGACTGGCCGCCGGTATTGGAGTACACTTCGGTATCCAGAACCAGGAGGTTCACATCTTCCCCCATGGCCAAGACATGATCCAGGCCTCCGTAGCCGATGTCGTATGCCCAGCCGTCGCCGCCGATGATCCACTGTGACTTCTTCGTCAGATGCTCCCTGTTCTTGATAATCTCCTCAATCAGGGGATTGCTGCCTTTCTCCCGCTGCAGGATGTCCACCAGCCTGCGGCTGGACTTTCTCGCAGCCAGGGAGTCATGCCTGCTTGCCAGCCATTCGGTGCAGGCTTCCTTCACTGCAGAAGAAGCTGAAGTGTCTGCCAAGAGCTGTTCTACCAGCTGCTGGACACGTTTTTCCATCTGTTTCAGTCCGAGCCGCATGCCGAAACCAAACTCGGCATTGTCTTCGAACAGTGAGTTGGCCCAGGCCGGCCCTTCACCTGAGGCATTTTTGGTGTAGGGGAAGGAAGGCGCGCTGGCGCCGTAGATCGATGAACAGCCTGTGGCATTTGCGATCAGCATGCGTTCGCCGAAGAGCTGGGTCAGAAGCTTGATGTAAGGGGTTTCGCCGCAGCCGGGACAAGCTCCGTGGAACTCAAAGAGGGGCGTCCGGAACTGGCTGTTTTTCAGGGTATTCCAATTCACATAGTCTTCTTTGCTGGTGACAGTCAGTGCGTACAGCCAGTTGTCCCGCTGTTTGGCAATTTGCTCGTCCGCGGGTTTCATGATCAGGGCCTTTTCCGGCGCAGGACAGATATCGGCACAGTTGCCGCAGCCCGTGCAGTCCAGGGGGCTGACCTGAATGCGGTAGCCAAACTGGTCGATGCCCTTGCCCACAGCTTTCTTGGTAATAAAGCTCTGGGGCGCCCTCGCCATCTCCTGCTGATCCAGCAGGAAGGGCCGAATCACGGCATGGGGGCAGACGAAGGAACACTGATTGCATTGGATGCAGCGCTCGATCTGCCACTCAGGAATAGTCACTGCAATTCCCCGTTTTTCATAGGCGGTGGTGCCGTTGGGATAAGCACCGTCCTCCCTGCCCACGAAGGCGCTGACCGGCAGGTCGTCCCCTTCCATGCGCTGCATCGGCAGCTGAATCTCCTCCACAAAGGGCGGGGCCCCCTCTGCGTCATCTTCCCGCTCATCGGCCAGACCGGCCCATTCAGGCGGAACCTTGATTTCCCTCAGCGCAGTCGCCCCCTGGTCAATGGCAGCCACATTCATATCAACTATGTTCTGTCCCTTGCGCCCGTAGAGCTCTGCAACGGATTCTTTGAGGTAGGCCAGCGCTTCCTCCACGGGAATCACCTGTGCCAGTTTGAAGAATGCCGCCTGCATCACCATGTTGATGCGGTTGCCCAGGCCCAGTTTCCCCGCTATGGAAATGGCGTCAATTGTGTAGAACCTGACTTTTTTCTCAGCAATAGTGCGTTTCAAGTGGGCGGGCAGATTCTCCTCCAGCTCCTTTCCTTCCCAGGGGCAGTTAAGGACAAAGATTCCGCCGGGCTTGATCCCCTTCAGCAGATCATAGTTGTTGACGAAAGCTTTGTTATGGCAGGCAATGTAGTCGGGCTGGTCAACCAGATAGGGCGCCCGAATGGGCCTGGAGCCGAAACGCAAGTGCGAAACAGTTGTCCCGCCGGATTTCTTGCTGTCGTAGAAGAAGTAGGCTTGTGCATACAGATCTGTGTTCTCGCCGATAATGCGAATGGCGCCCTGGTTGGCTCCCACTGTTCCGTCAGAACCGAGGCCCCAGAACTTGCAGCTGATGGTGCCTTCAGGCGTGATGTCAATTGGATCCCCCACCGGCAGGGAGCTGTGGCTGACATCATCCACAATCCCGATCGTAAAGCGATCTTGAGGATTATCCTGCTTGAGATTGTCAAATACTGCCACAATCTGGGCCGGGGTTGTATCTTTGGAGCCCAGGCCGTAGCGTCCGCCAACGATCTGGGGTGAGGGGCTCAGGGAGCGGCAGGCCTTGACTACATCCAGATAGAGAGGTTCGCCGCTGGAACCCGGTTCTTTAGTGCGGTCCAGCACCGCGATTTTCTTTACTGTCTTCGGGAGTACCTTCAGCAGATGCTGCTCTGAGAAGGGCCGGTAAAGGTGCACCTTGACCGCACCCACCTTCTCACCCTTGGCAGCCAGGTAGTCCACCGTTCCTTCAATGGTATCGCAGACTGAACCCATGGCCACAATAACTCTGTCGGCCTGAGCATCGCCGTAATAGTCAAAGAGTCCGTACTTTCTCCCGGTCAGTTCCCCCAGGCGCTTCATGTAATCCTCCACTGTCCAGGGAAGCGCCTCGTAGAACGGGTTGGCCGCTTCCCTGCCTTGGAAGTAGATGTCAGGGTTCTGGGCAGTTCCCTTGGTATAGGGCCGTTCGGGATTCATGCCTCTCTTGCGGAAGTCCTCCAACGCCGGCCAGTCAATGAGCTGAGCCATCTGGTCATACTCGAGGGGTTCAATTTTCTGAATTTCGTTGGACGTCCGGAACCCGTCAAAGAAGTGCAGGAAGGGCACCCGGGCCGAGAGGGTTGATAAATGGGCAATGCAGGCAAGATCCATCACCTCTTGCACATTAGACGATGCCAGCAGCGCAAAGCCTGTCTGACGGCAGGCCATGACATCCTGGTGATCGCCAAAGATCGACAGGGCGTGGGCGGCCAGCGCCCGGGCACTGACATGGAAAACGCAGGGCAAGAGCTCGCCGGCAATCTTGTACATGTTGGGAATCATCAGCAGCAGTCCCTGGGATGCGGTGAAGGTTGTGGTCAGAGCGCCGACACTTAACGATCCGTGGACCGCACCGGAGGCGCCGGCCTCAGACTGCATCTCAACAACCTGGACGGTATCGCCGAAGATATTTTTGCGCCCGTGGGCGCTCCACTCATCCACCAGTTCAGCCATGGGCGACGAGGGTGTAATAGGGTAGATTGCGCTTACCTCGGTAAAAGCATATGCTACATGGGCGGCAGCTTCATTGCCGTCAATTGTGACAGATCTTTTCATGCTTCAACCTCCATTTTTTTAACTCTCAAGGCTATTATTTGATAAATGTTAGTTCTCATACAAGTAAAGGGTTAAGAATTCGGATTCGCAGTGTTCCAATCTCGGGTTATCGACCGCGATGATAACCTTTGATACGAAAATCACAAGGGTGTAATATTTTGTAGAAATCGCCATAAAAGCCCATATTCGAGAAGGATTACCATTGAAGATTGCGTAATATATTACGTGAACATTAAGCAAAGGGGGTATCGTATTGATCGAGCTTAACAAGGACAATTGGGAAGAGCATATCCCTAACTCCGCTGGCTGGGCACTTGTTGACTTTTGGAGTCCCAAGTGTGTACCCTGCATGAACCTGATGCCGGACATCAAAGCCTTAGCTGAAAAGTACGAGGATAAGATGAACTTCTATTCCTTAGACACTACAAAGGCTAGGCGGCTGTCCATGGCCCAGGGAGTCATGAGTCTGCCAGTCATTGCTTTTTACCATAACGGGGAGAAGAAGCATGAGTTCAGCGGTGAGTTTACGGCTGAAGATGTCGAGAAGAAGATCCAGGAAATCATCGGCTAGAGCCCACCAAAAAAGGGAGGTGAATGTATGGAGTTCAAGTTAGGTAAGATTTTCATCAAAGATCTGCAGTTCGGCCCTAAGACAGAGATCAAGGACGGAACCCTGTTCGTCAACAAAGAGGAACTGACTGAGCTGTTGCTGGAAGATGAACACCTAGCCTCGGTAGAGATTGACATCGCACGTCCGGGTGAATCGGTGCGCATCATGCCTTGCAAAGACGTGATCGAACCAAGGGTGAAGCCTGAGCAGGACGGAGGAATCTTCCCCGGCCATGTCAGCAAGATGTTCACTGCAGGTCAAGGTACAACCCATGTTCTCAAAGGGGTTGGCGTAGTAACCACAGGCCAAATCGTAGGCTACCAGGAAGGCATAATCGATATGACCGGCCCGGGCGCGGAGCTCACACCCTTCTCCAAGCTCAACAACCTGGTGATTGTAGCTGAACCCGCCGAAGGCGTGGTAACCTATCAGCACGAAGCAGCCCTCAGAAAAATGGGTCTCAGGGCAGCCAATTACCTGGGAGAAGCAGCCCGCAGCCTGACACCGGACGAAACGGTGACTTATGAGATTCTGCCAATCCACAAGCATCACGAGAAATATCCTGATCTCCCGAAAGTGGCCTATGTCTACATGCTGCAAAGTCAAGGTCTGCTCCATGACACCTATTATTACGGAGTGGATGTCAAGAATATGACGCCGACTTTCATGCATCCGACAGAAGTCATGGACGGAGCCATTGTCAGCGGCAACTGCGTATCCGCCTGTGACAAAAACTCAACCTACCACCATCTGAACAATCCAGTCATTGAAGATCTTTATGCACGTCACGGCAAGGATCTGTGCTTTGTAGGCTGCGTCATCACCAACGAAAACGTAACCCTCCTCGACAAGCAGCGTTCGTCTGACCTCACAGCCAAACTGGTGGAGTCGCTGGGCGTAGACGGAGTGATCATCAGTGAGGAGGGCTTCGGCAATCCAGACACTGATCTGATCATGAACTGCAACAAGATAGAAGCCAAGGGCATCAAGACCGTCCTGGTAACTGACGAGTATGCAGGTCAAGATGGTACATCCCAGTCCCTGGCAGACGGCAGCCCCAACGCCAATGCTATTGTAACCGGCGGAAACGCCAACGAACTGGTTACCCTGCCTGTTCTCGACAAGGTCATCGGCAATGTGGAACCTGCTGAAGTAATCGCTGGAGGTTTCAAGGGCAGCCGCAAAGATGACGGAACAATTGTAGTAGAACTGCAAGCTATTATGGGAGCCACCAACGAGCTCGGCTTTAACAAACTGACAGCTCGCGAATTTTAATAATACAAAAGGAGGAATTGGTTCCATGATCGATCTAAAAGGCAAACATATTGCCATTATTGGCGATCGAGATGGTATTCCGGGTCCAGCTATTGAAGCCTGCCTAGAAAACACAGGCGCAATAATTGGTTTCTCCACCACCGAATGCTTTGTTTGAACGGCGGCAGGAGCAATGGACCTGGAAAACCAGTCTCGCATTAAAGACTTGGTTGAAAAAGTAGGCAAGGAAAACGTAGTTGTAATCCTGGGCGGCGCAGAAGCAGAAGCTTCCGGCCTGGCTGCTGAGACTGTTACAACTGGCGATCCCACCTTTGCCGGTCCATTGACAGGAGTTCAGTTAGGACTCCCCGTATACCATATTTTTGAGCTGAAAGACATCGTTCCTGAGGATGTTTGGGAAGACCAAATCAGTATGATGGAAATGGTCCTGGATGTAGATGACATCATCAAGGAAGTCACCACCTATCGTACACAGAATGGGGGGTAAGTGTATGGAAGAGAAACGTATCGTTCTCTACATCAATCAGTTTTTC
>JAAYSR010000028.1 GCA_012518325.1 Bacillota bacterium | reverse complement strand
TTCCCTGCTACCCTTTTAGGGCGCCGGCCAGCAGACCTCGGACGAAGTAGCGGCCTAAGAGGATATAAATGATCGTCGTGGGCAAGGCTGCCAAGACCGATCCCGCCATGGGCAGGTTCCAGGAAACAGCCTGGCCTCCCGCCAGATTGGCCAGGGCGACGGTGATGGGCTGGGCCCCGGGTCTGGTCAGGGTTACTGCAAAAAGAAACTCATTCCAGATCTGGGTAAACTGCCAAATTCCGACAACTAAGAAGGGTGCCCCCGAAAGGGGCATAATCAGGTAGCGGAAGATGCCGAAAAACCCTGCCCCGTCAATGCTGCAGGCATCGAGGAGCTCATTGGGGATTTCCTCATAAAAGCTTCTAAAGAGCAAAGTTGTTATGGGGAGGCCATAAACCACATGCACCAGGGCCAGGCCCGGGATCCCTCCGTAGAGGCCGGTCTGCTGCATAAACCTGAACAGCGGCACCAGGACGCTCTGGTAGGGGATAAACATGCCAAAGACTATGAGAGGCATAATCATTTTCCCGCCTGGGATGCGGTACTTGCTGAGCACATAGCCGTTCAGCGAACCCATGAACGCCGAAAGCAGCGTAGCGGTGACACCCAGAACAAAGCTGTTCTTCAAACTCGGGGCAAAGCGCTGCCAGGCAATGGCATAGCTTTCCCAGTTGAGCTTGGAGGGAAGCTGCCAGGCGGTCATAAAACTGATTTCTGCCGGGGCCTTCAGGCTGGTCATAATCGTCATGTAAATCGGAACCAGGTAGACGACTGCCAGGAGAATGGCCAAGAGCTGCGCCAGGATGCCGATAATGCCTCTCGATTTCATAATCACACCTCTTTCCGGAAGGAGACAACCAGGTAGGGGATGATCAAGAACGATACAATAACAAACAGGATCACCCCGATGGCAGAGCCCACTGCCAGCTCGTTGCCGCGGAATGTCTTAAGAAACATCGTGATAGCCGGCATGGAAGTGGGATAGTGGTCGGGGCTGGAAATTGCAAAGATCAGGTCAAAGATCTTCAGGGCAATGTGCCCCAGGATCACGATGGCGCTGACGGTAATTGGCTTGAGCAGCGGCAAATCCACATAGCGATAGATCTGAAACTCGCTCCCGCCGTCGACCCGGGCCGCTTCCCGCAGCTCGCCCGGCACAGTCCTCAGGCCTGCCAGGTATAACGCCATGGTGTAGCCCGACATCTGCCACACTGCAGCCAGGACAACGCCCCACAAGGCATCATTAAAGCCATGGGGTTCGGGAAATGGCAAGAGCTGAATCCGGGTTAGGACTCCGCTGGCAACGACAGCCAAGAGAACTCCAAAGGCAGCTGCTTTCCACACAACTCGCCTTTTTTCCCTCCGGCGCCAGCTGCCGTACAGGCTGAAGGCCAGGACGATGATGATCATCAGGCAGAAATAATGCAAGATATGAGACCAGTCAAACACAAGCTTCTGCTCCCGGCTGGAAAGCCACAAGAACTCGCCTGGCGGAAGGCCGATCAGGGTAGGCAGGAAGTTAATGCCTCCCCTTGGCTGCAGCATCCAGCGCCAAATTGTCCCGGTGACGACCATGGACAGGGACATGGGGTACAGAAACACGGTGCGGAAAAAGGCCTCGCCCCAAATCAGCTGGTCAACAATGGTGGCAAGCAAAAGGCCGACCAAAAGGGTCAGGGTGACAAAGAGGACTGTGAAGAAAAACATGTTGGCCAGATCCTGCCGAAAGCGTACGTTTAAAAAGCCAGTAAACAGCTCGCGGTAGTTCTCCAGGCCCACACTTTCGATCTGGGGATTTAAGGACATGGCAGCTGACTGTCCCCAGTCAGTAGTAGACATGTATACCGAATTGGCAATAAAGCCGTAGACAAAGATGCCCAAAAGGATTATGGACGGCAGGATAGTCAAGGCAGCCGTTATTTGCTCTCTGCGCGATTGCACATGCCTTCAGTCCTTTCTCGAAAAGCTGCGGGGCAGGCCCGCCGTCCAAGGCAGCAGGCAGCCCCGCAGAAGCTTTGCTTTCACTTACTGTGCCATGCCGGATTGAACCGCAACAACATGGGCAGCATTGGAAGCCGCTCTGGCATCCCGGTTGGCCAGGAAGATATCCATTACAGTCGCAAAGTCATTCATAAACCGCTCATTGGCTACAACGCCATGGGCGAGGGAACCGACGATGCGATCGTTTTGGTAATCCCTGGCTGCACTTTGCAGATAGAGATCGTACTTGCTCAGGTCAGAGTCAACCCTGGCACTGATTGAACCCTTGAGGGGGTTGAAGGTATCCTGTCCTTCCAGACTGCCGATGGTCTTTAGCCAGGCAATGGTGTTCTCCCGATTGGGACACCCTACCGGAATGCCGAAGGAGTCGGACAGTGCCATAAAGACGCCTGCAGTGCCCGGAGACGCGGCCCAGCCGTAGCCATCCCCCGGCTTTACGTTCAGGGTTACGGACATGTAGCCTGAAGCCCAGTCGCCCATAATGTTGAAGGCAGCCTGACCTTCTACAACCATGTCTGTAGCCTGCTGCCAGGACAGGGACGGAGCATCGGAATTGGTGTACTCTAGAATCCTGCCAAAGAGTTCCCAGACCTCAATGACTTCAGGGCTGGTCCAGGCCAGCTTGCCTGCCCACAGGTCGCTGTACTTGTCGGGGCCAAGGACCGCTAGCGCTACGCTTTCCCACAGATGGGTCGCGGTCCAGTTCTCACCCACGGAAAGGGGGATAACTCCCTGTTCCACAAGCTTAGGAGCAATTTCAAAGAACTCATCCCATGTTTGGGGAGCTTCCACGCCCCATTTTTCAAGATTTTCAGGAATAAAGTAAAGAACGTTGGAGCGATGAATGTTTACCGGAACAGACCAGATTCCCTCTTCGGTGCTGAGCAGGCCGAAGAGATCCTCTGGGAAGGCGTCAAACCAGTCTTCTTCTTCGAAAAGCCAGGTCAGATCTTCCATACGGTCAGCCACAACCCAAGTGCCGATGAGCTCCTGGCCGGCGTGGACCTGGAAGGAATCGGGCGGATCGCCGCCGAGCATTCTCGTCTTGAGAACTGCCTTGGCGTTTACTCCGGATCCTCCTGTAACGGTGGCATTGATCACAGTTACATTAGGATACTTGGACTCATAGAGCGCGATCAAAGCCTCCAAAGCAGGGCCTTCGTCCCCGGCCCACCAGGAGAAAATCTCCAGCTCGCCCTCGACAGCGGCACTGGCTGCCGCACCAAGTCCCAGAACCAGTACTAAGCAAAGAGCAACACTGAGCCAGCGATACTTCTTCACGTACATCCCTCCATCTTAGTGTTTTATACCTTGCCTAACACAGTTTTGTACGCGTCAAACCACCCCCCGCCTGAGAGCCAAAACAGTGTCTGCTTGAGGAAATAAAACGCCAGATTTCGGATGAAATGCGGCTCCAATGTTGTGCAAGTTAGATCTATGTTCGTTTTATTATTTCTTTGTAATAAAGGAAAATCCTCCCTATTTCCCAGGAAGGATTGATCAGGTGCTGAGAGGGATCACTTGTTTTGAGCATAGCCTCCCGGTGCAACGAATATGTTATACCATCACAATGCTTGGAGGAATTAATGTGCCGTACTTTGTTTGGTTCGGGATTCTAGGCCTTCTCTTGCTCTATGCTGCCGGAATTGTCATGTTTTTGGCAAAACGCAAAGGCAAGGTGCATCTCCGCCGTTACCATCCTTTACTGGGCAGTGCGGCAGCGCTTTCCCTTGCGGTTCATGCTGTCTGGGCCAATATTTCCCACTTTGGCCGCTCACTTCCCCTGCTGGGCTGGTTAGGGCTTTTGGCAGTGGCCGCAGTTTGTGTTGGCTATTATGCAATGTCGCGGGCCCAAAGGGGAGGGGACAGAATCTGGCGCAGCATCCACTGGCAGGTTGAACTGGGTGCCCTGATTGCAGCCTCAGTTCATGCCCTCTGGTTCTTGACAAGAATCCTGGGGAGCTGATTCGGCACAGCAAAAAAGAGCCGCCTGGCCGGTTCCAGGCAGCTCCAGCTGAGCTTAGGATTACTATGTCAGATTTTCCCCAAACATGAAGCGATGCAGCCTGACGGCATTGCAAAGACTCGCTGCCGCCGAAAAGGCAATCACAGCCAGCATCGCTATCCGGGCCATCGTTTCGTTGTAGTGCTGGGGAAACATGTATCCCGCTCCTTTGTAAAGCAGGAGGGGAATGTAAAGGGCCAAATAGAAAAAGACCCGATCAAAGAAACGCTTGAGAGATTGATTCAAAGCCAGCATGCGCCGCTTAGCCATGATGAACAAGGCAATGCCTGAATGCATGGCAGCCAAAAAAGCAACAAACAGCCAGCCCTTGGCGATTTGCAGCAGCGCAATAAATGTAAAGGTAACAAGATTGGCTGCCGCAAACAGGGCATAATAACGTTTTATTTCAGTCATCCCCTATACCTGCACATCCTCTTTGTCCACAGGCTCGTCGCAGCCTGCAGGCAGCTCAACATCTGGAAAACCGTTCACCAGGTGGCAGGCTGCAAAGTGATCTTCTTCCACCTCAATCAGCTCAGGGGGAACTGTCTTGCAGCCCTCCATCGCCTTGGGGCAGCGCTGCCAGAAACGGCACCCTGCCGGAGGATTGATGGGGCTTGGGATATCCCCCTGCAGCACGATCTGATCGCGCCTCTCGTCGAAGGAGGTGTCCAGCACTGCCGCCAGCAGAGCCTGAGTATAAGGATGGAGGGGCTGCCTGAAGATCTTGTCGCTGTCTCCCGATTCCATGATCTTGCCGAGATACATGACAGCCATGCGGTCACACATCTTTTTCACGTCGGCCAAGTTGTGGGAGATAAATACATAGGTCAGATTCAGCCGCTCCTGCAGTTCCACCAGGAGGTTCAAAATCTGGGCGTGAATGCTCACATCCAGGGCTGATACCGGTTCATCGCACACCAAAAAGCTTGGGTTCAGACTAATTGCCCGGGCAATCCCGATCCGCTGCCTCTGGCCGCCGGAGAAGTCCGACGGGTGCCGGTAGAGATCCTCTGCCGACAGACCTACCAGCTCCAAGAGCTCCACCACCCTGGCCTTCATCTCCTCTTCGCTGTCTTCGCCCCGGATAAACATAGGCTCTGACACAATCTGATACACATTGAAGCGGGGATTAAGGGATGAATAGGGATCCTGGAAAATCATCTGCATCTGGCGGCGCATCTTTTTAAACTCATCCCTCGGCAGACCGTTCAGGTCCACACCCTTGAACAGCACCTGTCCCGCCGTGGGCTTTACCATGCCAATCATGGCGTTGGCTAGAGTGGTCTTGCCGCAGCCAGACTCTCCCACAACCCCAAAGGTTTCACCATGCTTAATTGTCAGGGACACATCGCTTACCGCCTGAATCATGCCGCGGCTGAAAAAAGGCAAGCCGCCCTTGACGGGAAAATGGACCGATACATTCTTCAGTTCTAAAATCTCACTCATGGCTCTCCCCCCCTGCCGTTAACGGATAATGGCACCGCACTTCCCTGTTTCCGTCTAAGCTCCGCAGCGGCGGCATTTCTTTCCTGCACTTTTCCGCTGCATACTGGCAGCGCGGGTGGAAATAGCAGCCGCTGGGCTTGCGTGCTGGATGGGGAACTGTACCTGGAATCTGGGTGAATTTTCTCTTCTCGTCATCGAGCCTGGGCACTGCTGCCATCAGCCCCACCGTATAAGGATGGTACGGGGCGGTAAAGAGCTCCTTCACCGGCGCCTTTTCCACAATCTTGCCGGAGTACATCACGTAGACTGTATCCGCGATGGAGGCTACCACACTGAGATCATGGGTTACTAAAAGCAGCGAGGTTCCGCAGCCCTGCTGCATGCCCCTGAGGGTTTTCAGCACCTGGGCCTGGATGGTTACATCCAGCGCAGTAGTGGGCTCATCCGCGATAATAAGCTTGGGCATGCAGGCAAAGGCCATGGCCAGAAGCACCCTTTGGCGCATTCCTCCGCTCAGCTGATGGGGAAAGCTGTTGGCCCTGGCCCGGGGTTCAGGCAGTCCAATCAGCTCTAACGCCCGCACCGTCTTTTCCCGGGCTTCTTTTTTGGAGTCGCCCTGGTGGCGCATATACATCTCGTCAATTTGATTGCCAACTGTCATCACAGGATTGAGGGAGGTCATGGCGTCCTGGAAAATCATCGCCATTTCCTTGCCGCGAATCTCCTGCATCTCCTTGGGGGTGCAGTCTTTGATCTCCCTGCCGTCAAACTCGATAGAATCGACCTTGATCACTGCCGGCGGGGTTTCCAAAAGGCGCATCACAGCCTGGCTGGTCACCGTCTTGCCGCAGCCGGACTCACCTACCAAAGCAACGCATTCACGGTCGCCAATGTCAAGATCCACGCCCTCCACCGCCCGGATCAGGCCGTAACCTGTAGGGAAGACCACTTTCAGGTTTCTAAGCTTTAACACTTGCTTCATGCGTCTCCCCTCCCTGCAGGTTTGTTGCTCCAATCTGACCGTACTCATCCATGGAGTTGAACACATCTTCAATATAGCTGCTGTCCAGGCTCTTAAAGAGCTTGTAGACGCTGCTGGTCTGCTTCATGCGGGGGTTCATGATCTCTTCCATCACGATTCCCAGCCGCATAAAACTGAA